>JBFJMD010000001.1:0-38299 GCA_041634115.1 Thermoanaerobaculia bacterium
CAGCTCACCGAGGCGGTGCGGCGCAAGCCCTACTCGGTGCTGCTCTTCGACGAGATCGAGAAGGCCCACCACGACGTCTTCAACGTGCTGCTGCAGATCCTCGACGACGGCCGCGCCACCGACGCCCAGGGGCGCACGGTGGACTTCAAGAACACGGTCATCATCATGACCTCGAACATCGGCTCGCAGCACCTGCTCGAGGGGGTCGCCGCCAGCGGCGAGATCTCCGAGCGGGCCCGCTCGGCGGTGCAGGCGGAGCTGCGCGCCCACTTCCGGCCCGAGTTCCTGAACCGGGTCGACGACGTCGTGCTCTTCAAGGGGCTCACCGTCGAGGAGATCGAGCAGATCGTCGACCTCCAGACCGCGGACCTCGCGCGGCGTCTGGCCGAGCGCGGCGTGCGGCTGGAGCTCACGGCGGCGGCGCGCGCCCACGCCGCCCGCGCCGGCTACGACCCGGTCTACGGCGCCCGGCCGCTCAAGCGCTTCCTCCAGCACGAGCTGGAGACCCGCATCGGCCGCGCGATCGTGGCCGGCGAGGTGGCGGAGAACGCCCTCGTGCGGGTGGACGCCGCGGGCGGCGAGCTGGCGGTGGAGATCCTCGAGCCCGAGCCGGCGCTCTCTTGAAGCGGGCGCGGCCTAGGCCTTCCGCTTCCCCTTTCCCTCCCCTTTCTGCTTTTCCTTCCTCTTTTTCTCCTTCTCCTTCACCTTCTCCGCCGCCAGGCTCTCGTCGACTTCCGCCATCCAGGAGCGCGGGTGGCGCGCCTTGTGGTACTCGTTCAGGACCGACTTGAAGAGGTCGCCGAACCGGGCGCGATCGATCCGATGGTAGAACTGCTGGAGCTGTGCGTCGTCGATGACCCTGTGCCACTCCACCCCATGGTCGACGATGAGCCGCAGGATCGACGCGCGCCCCAGGCCGAGGCGGCGCAGGTGGTCGCGAATCCGTAGAAACGAGATCGAGCGTCCCTTCGCCGTCTTCCACACCGAGGCGATCCCGACCGTGTACTCGAAGACGACGTTATCCTCGGGCTCTTCCGGGCGGGGCGAGAAGCGAGGAATCGCGCGCAGCCTCTCGGCGGCCCTCGACTTGAGCACGACGACCTTCAGGAGATAGACCTCTCCGGCCTTGTTTTCGACCAGCTTGCAGAGCAGGCGGTCTTCGAGGTCGAGGATCTTCCGGCTCTCGCGCAGCTTCCCGATCGCCGCCCAGCCGGCCTCGAGCGAAGCTTCGGGAACCTCCAGCCGCTCGGCCCAGACCATGCCGATCTCGAGGCCGAGCCGGCGCTGGCAGAACGTCTGGAAGCGGGCGCCGTAGGTGCTGGCGCTGATCGACCACGTCTGCCGGAAGGTCCTCGACCACGACCAGTGGAGGAACAGGTTCATCCAGCCGCGGTTGTCCGGATGGCGCCACTCCCGCTCCAGGTCGAGATCGAGGTAGACGTTCTCCATGAGCTGGATCATGGAGTTGCAGAGGTAAAAGCCCTGGCGTCGCTGCTCGTCGGTCAGCTTCTTTCTCGTCTTCTTCTCGGCCGGCTCCGGCGCGGACTCCCCTTCCTTTTCGGGGACGACCGGCCGGCCCCGCTTCCACTGCTCGATCTCCACGTACATCTCATCGTCGAGGAAGTCGAGTTCGTTCTCCCCCCGCAGACGCTCGAAGATCTCGTCGAGCATCTTGGTGTGACGGGTGAAGGCGGCTTCCACCCGCTGGCTGGGCGGGTACCAGGCCTGCCGCAGCTCGACGAAGACGGTTTCGATGTTGCGCTCTTCTCGGGGCATTTCACGGGCGAGCGAGCGCAGCCGACTGGGCTCTTTGTCCTCTCCGCCGCGTCGCCGCGGCTCGACTCCGGCCGCGCTGAAGAGCTCGACCGTCTCGTGATACCCGAGCTCGCGGTAGCTCTCGAACTGCGACTCGCCGAACCACTGGTCCGCGGTCGACTCGTGGGGAAAGTCCGGGAAGCGCCGCTGGTAGTTCTGGAGGTCCTCCGGCTCGTCGCCGGTGAGCGACGCCTTGAGGTAGACCAGCGTCCCCTTGGGCGCGTTCTCGTCGACCTCCGCGTAGTGGATCGCGCCGACCGCGCAGTGCCAGCGGCTGAAGCCGGTCGCCGCGTCCTTGCGGATCGGGTCGACGTCGATCTCGATGTCGATGCCGAAGTCGCTTCGGCAGCGGCGGATCGCCCGGCCGAGGGCGGCGAACTCCAGATGGGGATCCGCCTCCGCGTCGCAGGCCAGGATGAACCGGCAGCGCCGCCGGACGAGCTCGTAGATCCCCAGATTGTCGAAGAAGCCGCCGTCCGCGAGGTTCACGAACTTCGATTCCGAGCCCATCGTCCCGGTGAGCTCGCTCAACAGCGCCGTGAGCCCGAAGCCCGGCCCGCGGCCGTCCCAGCCGCGTCGCTTGGCGGGATTGCGCATCCACCATCCGAGGCGGGCGTTGAAAACGGTGAGGAGGAAGCTCAGGGCCGGTGAGCTGTGGAAGCCCATGTTCGGATTGACCGCCGCGCCCGAGATCGCCATCGCGGTCCCCAGGGTGATGCCCTTGCCCTTGTTGGCGCGATGGATGTGTCGGAAGCCGCGCCCCTCCTCGCCCCGCTCGCCGCGCGCCTCTTCGCCCCGCTCGTCGCGCCCCTCCTTGCCCCGGAAGCGCCCGGGATCGAAGCCGTAGTGGAGCGGGGTGAAGAAGAACGAGTTCGCCTTCCGCTCCTGCCAGGCGAGCTGCTCGCCCGCGGCGAGATTGACCGTGGTGTTGAGGATCGGCAGCGGTCCGCGATAGGGGCTGCCTCCCCCGCCGCCGGGCAGGGTCGGGTAGATGTCGTGGAGCGGAAAGTCGTCGTCCGGATCGAACCCGGTGAACGGAATCGGGTGGCGGGTCCGGCTGGCCCCCAGATAGGGGCGGATCAGCCGGTTGCGGTAGAAGAGGTGCATCGAGAACTCGTTGATGTCGACCCGCAGGGACAGCGGCACGGTGACCAGCAGGAGCAGGAAGACGGTCCCCGCCAGCCCCCGCCAATCGCGGTCGATCGATCTCCCCGCGACGTCGAGCTCGGCCGAGATTGCCTCGAGGTAGCCCTCGGCCTCGCGCGGCTCCTCGCCCCCTTCGAAGCTCGGCCAGGCCGAGACCTCGGACGAGGCGGGCCGCTCCGCGGAGTGCCCGGTGACGTTGGCGTGGATCTTGTGGATGCCGACGCCGAGCGCCGCGACCAGGCCGGCCACGAAGACGTAGGGCGCCACGAGCGCCACCAGCTCGACCCAGCGTTTCGAGCCGCGGCCGCCGGTCGCGGGGCTGCGGCCGGCCCAGATTCCGGCCGCCGTCGACAGCAGCCAGCCGACGACGGCGGTGCCCTTGAGGGTCGTGCCCAACCAGCGCAAGAGCCCGGGGCCGTAGAAGACGACGACCAGCAGACCCGCCCAGGCGAGAATCAGGATGCAGAGCCAGCCCCCGAGCCGGCTCCACCATTCCCGATGCTCCTCCTTGAACTGCCGGCCCATCAGGCCGATGTGGATCACCGCGGTCAAGATGAAGATCAGGGTGACCGCCGGCGGTCCCCAGATCGTCTGGCGGATCAAGGCGACGACCGAGCTGCCGGTCGTGCCCACGAAGCCCCGGAAGAGGCCGAAGAGCGCGGCGCCGCCTCCGGCGCCGGCGACGAGCGCCGGGACCAGCACCCACAGCCAATTCGTGGTCTCCTGGCTCCGATCCCGCCGGCGCAGGAAGGCGACCACCAGCGCGACGAGCCAGAAGGAGAAGTAGGTCAGGGCGGCGAAGGCCATCCAGCGCCAGATCTCGGTCTCGCCCGGGATCGAGGCGCTCAGCTCTCCGACGGACCCCGTTCCCTCGCGGGTGAGCCAGGAGAGGCCGTAGGAGGCGAGGACTCCGGCCAAGAAGAGCGGCGCCGCGGCGAACCAGAGCACGGCGGGCGTCGACGTCAGGTGGCGGCCCTCGACGGCCCGGCCGCTGTCGTAGTTCTGCGCCACCACCGCGATCGCCATGAGCAGAAGAAAGCCCGCGAAGGTGAACAGGTGGTAGCCGAGGCTCTGCGGCAGGTCGACGGCGACGAGGAGCCTGGGCAATAGCAGAAGGACGCTCAGGAAGAGCACCACGATCGTCAGATTGAGGACGAGATTGCGGACGTAGGTCGCGACCGCGGTCCAGGTGTCCACGCTCAGGGCGCCGGTCTTCGGCGTCAGGTAGTTGCTGAACTGCCGCAGGAACGTGATCGGCGAGCCGCGCCGGTGGCGCCGCCTCCTCCGGGCTTCGGTCTGCCCCTCGACCTCGCGAGGCAGCTCCCGTTCGACCGCGTCGATCTGCTCGCGGTGAATCCAGCCGACGAGCCAGCTTCCGATGTATCCGCCGCCCGAGACCGTCGAGAGATAGTGGAAGGCGCGCAGCAGGCCGACGTGCGCCAGCGCCTGCAGCACGCCGAGGTTGAACGTCGCGCTGCGGATGCCGCCGCCCGAGAAAGCGAGCCCGACGAGCTGCCGCCGGTGGGCGAGCTCCTGCGGGGGGCGATCCTCGTTCTCGGGCTTCGCCGCCGCCGGCGGCCCTTCCCTCTCCGAGTCGGGACCGGCGTGGAACCTCCCCTGCTCTTCGAAGAAGTGCAGCTCCTCCCGCAGCACCTGCGAGAAGGTGTCCGGCGGGACTCCCCGAAACGACTCCAGGAGCTCGTCGAACTTGGTCTCGGCGTAGTCCGGCAGGCCGGCGAGCTTTCGCCCGAGTTTCTTGAAGCTGCGAAGATTCCAGGCGCTCATCGTCCCGCCCGCGCCGGAAGCGCCGGCGCCGCCGCGAACCTCTGCCCTACACCCCGGTGGTTGCTCGGCAATGCTACTACAGGTCCGGTCAGAGCCGCGGGCGGCCGAGCCAGAGGACCCAGACCGCCTCTCCCTCTCGCTCGCCGCCGGGCCGCACCCCGACGCCGATCTCCAGGAAGAACTTGCTGAAAAGGCTCTCCCGGTACTCCGCGCTCGCCAGCAGCGCCTCGACGACGTCGGCGGCCCCCAGCGGCCCCCACGCCACGATCTCGGCGACGCCGCGGCGCAGATCGGGACGGTAACCGGCGCCGCGCGCCAGCGCGTAGAGGTCCCGCGGCCCCGGCAAGACCTTTGTGGCGGATCCCGGCGCCCCCACCTCCTCCGCCCGCGACCGCGCGATCCGATCGAGCGTCGGGTCGTGGCGCAGCGGCGCCCGGCCGGCCTCCCGGCGCGCCTCGTTGAGCCGCTCGACCAGCTCCGCGCCCACCCTCCCCGCGACGGCCGTGAGGTCGGTCTCCTCGAGCGGCACCTCCGCGGCGGCGGCCGGCAGCAGCCGCTCGATCCCGTAGTCCTCCTGCGACTGCGCCAGCGCCAGGGCGTAGACCGGCACCCCCCGGTAGTCGCTGAAGCCCACCCCGAGATCGCGCACCTCGGGGTGGAAGACGCTCCGGCGGTTGCGGTCGGCGTGGCGGCCCCAGTCGGCGACCAGCTCCGCGAGCGGCAGATCGGCGTGGGCGAGCTTCTCGGTGACCAGGCGGGCGTGGTAGCCCTCGCGGTGGACCCAGGTCTCGATCTGGGTCCCGTCGGGGGAGGTGAATCCGAAGTACTCGTGGCGGGTCATGTCGTCGGCGTGCGCCTGCGCCGCCCGCGACAGCGCGGCGTCGAGGGCGAGCGGCCCGAGGCCGAACACCTGCCGCTGGACGTTGATCAGCTCGAGCAGGTAGGCGCGGGCGTCGTCGCGGCCGTCTCCGAGCGCCGGCGGCTCGGCGCTCTCGTCGGCGAGCGCGGGCGCTCCGGCCCCGAGGGTCGCCGCCGATGCCGAGAGCGCGGCGAGCAGGGCGAGCGATCCGAGCGTCGGCCGCCGGCGGCCGGTCCCGGCGCTCGACTTCTTCGCGACCATCGGGGGTATTATCTCAACCCGTTCGACCGACCCGGGCTCCGCCTTGATTCCGCTCCGCGACACGATTCCCACCCGGCGCGTGCCGGTCGTGACCTGGACCCTGATCGCCGTCAACCTCGTCGTCTTCCTCTTCGAGCTGGCGCAGACGCCGGAGGACTTGACGCGCCTCTTCCAGACCCGCGGACTGGTGCCCGCCCGGCTGGCGCAGCTCGGCCGCTACGGCGGGCTCTCCACCCTCGTCACCAGCACGTTTCTCCACGGCGGGTTCTTCCACCTGCTGTCGAACATGTGGACGCTGTGGATCTTCGGCGACAACGTCGAGGACCGCATGGGGCCGGGGCGCTACCTCGCCTTCTACCTCGGCTGCGGGGTGGCCGCGGGGGCCATCCACGCGCTCTTCGACCCCGCCTCGGTGGTGCCCACGATCGGCGCCTCGGGGGCGATCGCCGGCGTCCTCGGCGCCTACTTCATGCTCTTCCCGCTGGCCCGGGTGGTGACCCTGGTACCGATCGTCATCTGGCCGCTCTTCATCGAGGTGCCGGCCTTCTTCTTCCTCGGCTTCTGGTTCCTGTCGCAGCTCCTGAGCGGCGGCCTCGCCGTCGCCGGCGTCGCCTCGGAGGCGATCGCCTGGTGGGCGCACATCGGAGGGTTCGTGGCCGGCGTCCTGGCGCACCGGGCGCTGCTGCGCCGGCGCCGGTGACGGCGCGCCCGGACCCGCGCCGGGCGGTCCGGTCCGTGTGCCGCGGATCAGATGCGCCCCCCACAGGTGGGGGCGCAACCGGTTTCGGAGGCCGCCGGAATCTGGTCGATCAGAACCGCGCCGCGGCGTCGCCGTCGAGCATCGCGCCGCGGACCAGGGGGATCGGGGGGCCGCCGTAGGAGAGGAAGCGGTCGTGGAACCGGCGCAGCGCCTCGCGGCCGCCGTTCGCCGCCGTCCAGTCCTCGCGCAGGCGCAGGATCATCAGCTTGCCCATCGTGTAGGAGAGGTACGCGGGGTCGAAGGTGCCGCGGGCCGCCTGCTGGCGGGCCGCCGCCGGGCTCTGGAACGCCTTCTCGCGGAACAGCCGCTCCGACTCCCCGAGCGTCATCTCGCCGGCGTGGAGCCCGATCGCCGAGACGAAGCGGACGTCCCGCAGCAGCGCGTTGAGAAGCTGCCCGACGCGGACCCGCGGATCGCCGTCGCCCAAGCCCTCCTCCCACATCAGCTCCTCCGCGTAGTGGGCCCAGCCCTCGGCGAAGGCGTAGCCGACGAAGAGCCGGCCCACGGCCGACGGCGCCCGGTTGGAGTGCAGGAATTGCAGGAAGTGCCCGGGCCAGACCTCGTGCGCCGAGATGAAGAGCAGGTCCACCTCGCCCAGCAGGTAGCCCTGGCGCTCCTCTTCGCTCCAGGCCGGGTCCGGCGGCGCGATGTAATAGACGGACGGCAGGTCCTTCTCGAACGGCCCCGGGATGTCGATGTAGGCGGGGTTCCAGCGATTGAAGGGGGGCGCCTCCTCGACGAGGGCCTCTTCGCCGCCGTCCGGGATCCCCACCCGTCCCCCCTCCGCCACGATGCGGCGCAGCTCCGCGACCTGGCGCCGCGCCGCCGCCACCGGGTCATCCGGCTTTTCCGCGAGCACCGTCCGCACGCACTCCTCGACGGCGACGCCGGGCGCCAGCTCGCCGCAGGCGCGGCCGAGCGCGGCGAGGTTGCGCGCGAGGTCCTGCTCGCCGATCGCCGAGAGCTCATCGAGGCCGGTCTCCACCCGCTCGGTCGCCGCCAGCATGCGGGCGAAGCGGTCGGGTCCCAGCGCGAAGCCGGCGCTCGCCGAGCCCCGGGCGCCGAGGTCGGCGGCGAGCTCCTCGAGCGCCGCCACCGCGCCCCGGTTGGCGCGCTCGAGGTCCGCGCGCAGCTCCGAGTCGTCGACGCTCGCGAAGATGCCCGCGACGTCGTCGCGCAGGTAGGTGACCAGGCCTCCGAAGTACTGGACGGCGAAGTCGGCGAAGGTCTCCGGCAGCTCGGTCTCGAGATTCGCCCGCGCCTGGGCCGCCGCCCGCGGCAGGTTCTCGGCGAAGCGGGCGAAGGCGCGCAGGCGCTCGGGCAGCGGCGCGTACGGCCGCGTGAGGTAGAGGCTGGGGCTGAAGGCGTCCGCGTAGTAGATCGGGTTGCGCTGCGGCCAGCGCGCGTCGCGGAGCCAGAAGAGCTCGCCCTCGAGCTGCGCCAGGAGGTGGTCGCGCTCGAAGGCGCGGCCGTCGTCGAGGCCCTCGGGGTCGAAGGCGAGAGCGGCCGCGCGGCGCTCTTCGAGCCAGCGCGGCCACGCCGCGAGACCCTCGGGGCTCCAGTCGGGGAAGCGGCCGTCGTGCTCGTGCCGCCCCCAGTCCGCCGCCGCGTGGGGCTGGCGCTCGCAGTAGCCGTCGACGAAGTCCTCGATGAAGCGGTCCCACTCCATGGACACCTCCCGGGTCGCATTCTCTCCCACTGCGGCGCCGGGCGGCCCCGGGCGCTCGCAGGCCGCGAAGACGGCGGCGACCGCGACGAGCGCCGCGACGAGCGCCGACCGCGCGGCGCGGCTCACCAGCGCGGGTGGCTGGCGATGAGCGCCCGCGTCTCCTCCGAGTCGAGGGGGCGCGAGAAGTAGAAGCCCTGTCCGTATTCGCACTCGAGCTTCTGCAGCCGCGCGAGCTGGTCCGGGGTCTCCAGCCCCTCCGCCGCCACCTGCATGCCGAGGCTGCGGGCGAGCGAGATAATGGTGCCGACGATCTGCGAGCGGTCCTCGTGGTCGTTCATGCCGGAGACGAAGGAGCGGTCGATCTTCAGGGTCTGCGTCGGCAGCTGGTGCAGGTAGCGCATCGAGGAGAAGCCGGTGCCGAAGTCGTCGATGTAGAGCTGCACCCCGAGCTGACGCAGCTCCCGCAGCCTGGCGATGACGCCCTCGACGTTCGACATCAGCAGCCGCTCGGTGACCTCGATCTGCAGCCGCGCCGGGTCGAAGCCGGTCTGGTAGAGGATCACCTCGATGCGCTCGATCAGGTCGGCCTGGCGGAACTGCTTCGCCGACAGGTTGACGCTGACGCCGAGCGTGCGGGTGAACGGGAGCTGCCGGTGCCAGGTGGCCATCTGCCCGCAGGCCTCGCGCATCACCGCCCAGCCGATGGGGACGATCAGGCCGGTCTCTTCCGCCACCTGGATGAAGTCGGCGGGCAGCACCAGACCCCGCTGCGGGTGCAGCCAGCGCACCAGCGCCTCGAAGCCCTCGAGCTCTCCCGACTCCAGGCTCACGATCGGCTGATAGTGCAGCCGGAACTCGCCGTTCTTGAGCGCCCGCCGCAGCTCGGCCTCCATGTTGAGCAGCTCGGTGGCGCGGTGGTGCATCTCCTCGTCGAAGATCGCGTGCCGCGCCTTGCCGAGGTACTTGGCCCGGTACATGGCGGTGTCGGCGTCGCGCAGCAGGTCCTGCGGACGGTCGTAGCCGGTGGAGCTCAGCGCGATGCCGATGCTGGCGGTGGTCGAGACCTCGTGCCCCTTGAGATCGAACGACTTGCGCAGCTCCTCGTGAATGCGCTCGGCGATGCGGGTCGCGTCGCTCGGGCTCTCGATGCCGTTGGCCAGGATCGCGAACTCGTCGCCGCCCAGGCGGGCCACGGTGTCGCCGGGCCGCAGCAGGGTCTGCAGCCGCAGGGCGACCCCGATCAGGAGCTGATCGCCGATCGCGTGCCCGAGGCTGTCGTTGACGGCCTTGAAGCGGTCGAGATCGAGGAACAGCACGGCGAAGCGGTACTCCTCGCGCCGCTTGGCCTGCGCCAGCGCGATCGCCAGCCGGTCCATCAGCAGCGCCGAGTTGGCGAGGCCGGTCAGGGCGTCGTGCATCGCGTCGTGCAGGAGCTGCTGCTCGGTCATCTTGCGGGCGTCGATGTCGGTGAGCGAGCCGGCCATGCGATAGGCGACGTCGTTCTCGTCGCGCACCGCGAGGGCGCGGGCCAGCATCCAGCGGAACTCCCCGGCCGCGGTGCGCAGCCGGTGCTCCGTCTCCAGGTGCGGGGTGCGCCCGGTCAGGTGCGAGCTGATGTCCTTCTTGAGCTTGTCGAGGTCCGCCGGGTGGACGCGCCCGAACCACTCGTCGACGCGATTGCCGACCTCCTCGTTCTCGTAGCCCAGCATCTCCTTCCAGCGCTTCGAGAAGAAGACCCGGTCGCTCACCAGGTTCCAGTCCCAGACCCCGTCCTTGGCGCCGCTGACCGCCAGCTCGTAGCGCTCGCGGGTCTCGCGCAGCGCCTCCTGGGCGCGCTTGCGCTCGATGCCGTAGCGGATGGAGCGCACCAGCGAGTCGGTGTCCACCTTGCGCTTGACGAGATAGTCCTGGGCGCCCTCGCGCACCGCCTGCAGCGCCAGGCCCTTGTCGTCGAGCCCGGTCATCACGATGATCGGCACGCTCGGGACGCAGGCGTGGATCGACTGGAAGGTGTCGATGCCGTTGCTGTCGGGCAGGGTGAGATCGAGCAGCACGATGTCGGCGGCCGACTGCGGCAGCCGCTCGAGGGCGGTGCCGACCCGGTCGGCGCGCTCGAGCTCGAAGGCGGAGAGCTCCGATTTCGAGAGGTAGCGCTCGACCAGGTGGGCGTCGCCGGGATTGTCTTCGACCAGGAAGACCTTGATCGGCTCCTGGCTCACCTCGCCTTCCCTTTGCTCTTGCTGGCGCTGCGGTCGCGCGGGCGGGGCGCCGCCGGCTCACCGCCCAGCGGCACGGAGAAGTAGAAGGTCGAGCCCTTGCCGGGGGCCGAATCCACCCAGATCCTCCCCCCCTGTCGCTCGACGATGCGCTTGCAGATGGCCAAACCGATTCCGGTGCCCGAGTACTCGGGGTGGAGCCGCTTGAAGATCGTGAAGATGGCTTCCGCGTCTTTGGGCTCGATTCCGATCCCGTTGTCGGAAACCGAGAGGATCCACTCGTCTTCGCCGCGCTGGGCGCCGATGCGGACCCGGGGCGGCTGCTTGCCGCGGAATTTTACCGCGTTGGCGATCAGGTTGCGAAAGACCTGCTCGAGGTCCGAGGGATCGCCCAGCACCTTGGGCAATTCGTCGCGCCGGATCTCGGCCTCGCTCTCGTCCACCGCCGACTGCAGGCTGCGGATGGCGCGGTCGGCGATCTCGCCGAGATCGCAGGCGGTGAAGCGCCGGTCGCCGGCGCTCGCGCGCGCGAACTGCAGCAGGTCCTCGACCAGGTCGCGCATGCGCCGGGTGCCGTCGAGCACGAAGCCCGCCGCCGTCTCGGCCTCCTCCGACAGCTCGCCGGGCAGCTCCTCGTCCAGGATCTGGGTGAACTTCTCCACCATCCGCAGCGGCTCCTGCAGCTCGTGCGAGGCGACGGAGGCGAACTCCACCAGGTCGGAGTTGGAGCGCTCGAGCTCCTGCAGCCGCGCGACCAGCCGGCCCTCGTGCTCTTTGAGGTGTCCGACGTTCTGCACCAGCACGTCGACGACGATGTCGCCGTCCACGTCGAGCAGCATCACCTCCGTCAGGTTGAGCCACACCGTGCTGCCGTCCGGGCGCTCGAACTCCACGACCCGCGCCTGCAGCTCGCCCGCGGTGTTGAGCTGCTGCATCAGGTCGGCGCGGGTCTCCGCCCGGAAGTAGTGAATCGGCAGGTCGACCCGCAGCGCCTCCTCGACCGAGTCGACCCCGAGCAGGCGCAGGAGCGCCGGGTTGGCCTCGATCAGGCGCTGGTCGGGGGTGGAGCGGAAGACGCCGACGTTGGCGCGGTCCAGCAGCGTCTGCAGCCAGGGCTCGCTGCGCGCCACGAGCCGATCGGTGGTCGCCCGGTCGATCGCCTCGCGCACCGCCGTCGCCAGCCGCAGGTAGTTCTTCGAGGACTTGATCAGGAAGTCGGCGAGGCCCGCCTTCATCCCGGCGACCGCCAGCTCCTCGTCCTTGACGTGGGTGAAGACGATGACCGGCACCTCGGGGTGGCTGTCGTGCACCGCCTCGAGGACCGAGAGGCCGTCCGACCAGCTCAGCTGCTGCTCGGTGACGATGAGATCGACGCCGCGCCCGGCGAGCGCGGTGGCGAAGCCCTTGGCGCTGTCGATCTCCAGGATCCGCGACTCGGGCAGCTCGCGCGAGATCACCACCGACGCCAACCCGCGGTCCTGCGGATCGTCGTCGATCAGGAGGATGCGGGGGCCGGCGCTCAGGGCGGCCCCCACGCCGCCCGGTCCGCGCCGGAGCGCGGCCGCGGCGGGTTCGACTGGGTAGACGGGTCGCGAGTCATACGCCGGGTTCCACTGGTGCCACCGATCGCCTGGGTGCTGGCCGAAGCCGCCGTATGATAGCGCAAAACGGAGATCGAAAAAACTCGATAAATGCAAATAGGTCAATGCTTTACTCGCACTTGCACAGTCCGCCCGAGGTTGCGCCGGAGAGAGATATCCGCTATGCATCGGGGGCCGTGCCGAAAGTCTCCGCGGAGCACCTCGCCGCCCGCCGTGGCGGCATCCTCAAGGCGGCCTTCCGCTGCTTCAGCCGCCAGGGCCTCCATGCCACGACGATGCGCGACATCTGCCGCGCGGCCAATTTGAGCCCGGGCGCCATCTACAGCTACTTCGAGAGCAAGCAGGCGATCGTCGAGGCGCTGGCGCGCGACAGCCGCGAGCGGATCGTGGCCTTCCTCGATTCGGTGCCCGCGGGCGCGGATCCCCGGGAGACGGTCGGTCTCAAGCTCGAGGCGCTCATCTCCGCGCTCGAGACGCCCGAGGCGGCGGACCGCATTCGCCTCGACGTGGCGCTCTGGGCCGAGGCGCTCCGCGACCCGGCCGTGCGCCGCCTCTTCGACGCGGCGACGGAGGGCATCGTCGCCTCCCTCGCCGGCACGCTCGAGGACGCGCCCGCGAAGGAGGCCGAGGCGCTGGGCCGCGTGGTCCTCGCCCTGTTCGAGGGCCTCGCCCTGCAGAAGGCGGTCGATCCCGACGCCGACCTCTCCGCCGCCGCCGCCGTCGCCCGCAGGATCCTGCGCCGGCCCTGAGACGTTCCCCTTGACAACCGGCGCGCCCTCGCGCAGAATTTGAACGATGGTTCAAACCTCCTCCGATCGACCGCTCTCCGAGCGCGCCGCGGACCGCCGGCGCCAGATCCTGGAGGGCGCGTCGCGGGTCTTCCGGCGCCGGGGGCTCCACGCGTCCGGCATGCGCGACGTCGCCGCCGAGCTCGGCATGCACGTCGGCAACCTCTACTACTACTTCGAGAACAAGCAGCAGCTCCTCGCCTACTGCCAGGAGGCGACGCTCGCGGCGCTTCTCGAACTCGCCCGCGAGGTGGAGGCCTCGGGCCTGCCGGCCGACGAGAAGCTGCGGCGGCTGATCGTCGGCCACGTCGAGCGGCTGAACGAGCGCATCCCGGGCTCCCTGGCGCATCTCGAGGTCGAGGCCCTGGAGCGCGAGGGGCGGGAGCGGATCCAGCCCCGGCGCGACGCCTACGAGCGGGCGTGGCGCCGGATCGTCCGGCAGGGCGTCGAGGAGGGGCGGCTCGCGAGCGCCGACCCCGAGGTCACCGTGCGGGCGATCCTCGGGGCGCTCAACTGGACGGTCAAGTGGTTCCGCCTCGACGGCGCCCGCGACGCCGCCGAGATCGGCGAGGAGATGGCGGGGCTCTTCCTCGACGGCCTGCGCCGGCCGGCCGCCGAAGCGCCGGGACCGCCTCCGGCCGGGGGCACGCGATGAGCCGCCAGACCACCACCCTCACCCTCCGGGTCAACGGCGAGGAGCGCACCGTCGCCTTCCCCACCCATCACACCCTGCTCGAGGTGCTGCGCGAGGAGTGCGGCCTCACCGGCACCAAGCACGGCTGCGAGCTGGGCGAGTGCGGCACCTGCGCGGTCCTGGTGGACGGGCGGCCGGTGCTCTCCTGCCTGGCGCTCGCGGCGGAGATGGAGGGGCGCGAGATCGAGACCGTCGAGGGGCTCCAGCGGGGGAACCGGCTGCACCCGCTGCAGGCGGCCTTCGCCGACCTCGGCGCCGCCCAGTGCGGCTACTGCACGCCGGGCATCCTGCTGGTGGCCAAGGCCCTGCTGGCCGCGAGCCCGCGGCCCGAGCGGCGCGAGATCGAGGAGGCGCTGGCCGGCAACCTCTGCCGCTGCACCGGCTACCACAAGATCGTCGAGGCCGTGGAGCAGGCGGCGGCGGTTGCCCGCGGCGAAGAGGCGACCCCGCCCCACGAGACCCTCTACGGAGCCGAGCCGCCCACGACCACCGGCCGCGGAGCGGAATAGGAGATCGGAGCGCGATGGCCGAGCCCGCGAAGAGACCGGACACACCCCCCCGCGACGCGCCCCGCCGCGAGCGCGAAACGCGCTGGATCGGCAAGCCCTTCCGGCGCGTGGACGGCCGCGCCAAGGTGACCGGCGCGACCCGCTTCGCCGACGACCTCGTCTTCCCCCGCATGTGCTTCGCGAAGCTGGTGCGCTCGACGGTGCCTCACGCCCGCATCCGCGGCATCGACTTCTCCGCCGCCGCCGCGGTCGAGGGCTACCTCGGACACCTGACCGGCGATTGCATGCCCGAGACCTTCGGCATCCTGCCGGTCTCCCAGGACGAGCACGCGCTCTGCCCCGACAAGGTGCGGATGGTGGGAGACCCGGTGGCCGCGGTGGCGGCGACGACCGAGGACGCCGCCGGAGAGGCGGCGCTCGCGGTGAAGGTCGACTACGAGCCGCTGGAGACGATCGCCGACCTGGAAGAGGCGCTCGCCCGCCCCGAGCCCCGCATCCACGACTACCCCAAGGAGGGAGGCAACGTCCACAAGAAGGTGTCGCTCGCCTTCGGCGACGTCGAGAAGGGGCTCTCGGAGGCCGACCTGGTGCTCGAAGACGTCCTCTTCTACGAGGGCAACACCCACCTGCCCATGGAGCAGCACGCGGCCGTGGCGGTGCCCGAGGACGACGACCGCGTCACCGTCTACTCCGCCACCCAGACGCCGCACTACGTGCACCGGGCGCTCGCCCGGGTGCTCGGCCTGCCGGCGGCCCGCATCCGGGTCGTGGCCTGCCCGAACGGCGGCGGCTTCGGCGGCAAGAGCGACCCCTTCAACCACGAGATCGTGGTGGCGAAGATGGCGCTCGAGCTCGGGCGGCCGGTCAAGATCACCCTCACCCGCGAGGAGGTCTTCTACTGCCACCGCGGCCGCCATCCGGTGCTGATGCGGT
Source organism: Thermoanaerobaculia bacterium (assembly GCA_041634115.1). Lineage (GTDB taxonomy): Bacteria > Acidobacteriota > Thermoanaerobaculia > Multivoradales > JAHEKO01 > JBFJMD01. Next base: position 15,037 of record JBFJMD010000001.1, read on the forward strand.
TGAAGACCGGCTTCCGCCGGGACGGCACGCTCACCGCCCAGCACCTCGAGACGGCGCTCGACGGCGGCGCCTACGGCAGCTACGGCGTCGCCTCGACCTACTACACCGGGGCGCTGCAGACCGTGACCTACCGACTGCCGGCCTACCGCTTCGACGGCGTGCGGGTCTTCACCAACAAGCCGCCGTGCGGGCCGAAGCGCGGGCACGGCACGCCGCAGCCGCGCTTCGGCTGGGAGGTCCACCTCGACAAGGCGGCCCACCGGCTGGGGATCGACCCGGCCGAGCTGCGGCTGAAGAACCTCGAGCGCCCGGGCGCGGTGACCGCCAACTGGCTCCAGCTCGGCACGGTGGGGCTCGGCCGCTGCATCGAGGCGGTGGTGGCGGGCAGCGGCTGGCGCGAGCGCTACGGCAAGCTCCCCGTGGGCCGCGGTCTGGGCTTGGCCTGCGGCTCCTACCTCTGCGGCGCGGGGCTGCCGATCTACTGGAACCACATGCCGCAGTCGGGCGTCCAGCTCCTGCTCGACCGCTCGGGAGGCGTCTCCGTCTTCTGCGGCGAGACCGAGATCGGCCAGGGCTCGGACTCGGTCTTGGCGGCGATCGTCGCCGAGGTCCTCGGGGTGGACCTGGCGGACGTGCGACTCTGCGTCGCCGACACCGACCTGACGCCGGTCGATCTCGGCAGCTACTCGTCGCGGGTGACGCTCATGGTCGGCAACGCCGCCCTGCAGGCGGCCGAGCGCGCCCGCGAGCTGCTGGCGACCGCGGCGGCCGCGCGGCTGGAGGTGTCGAAAGACCGCCTGGCCTTCGCCGAGGGCCGGGTCTTCGACGTCGAAGACCCCGAGCGCGGGCTGAGCTTCCAGGAGGCCTGCATCGCCGCGGAGGCGCTGCACGGCACGCTGGGCACGGTCGGCTCCTACGTCCCGCCGCGCGCGCCGGGCAGGTACCGGGGAGCGGGGGTGGGGCCGTCGCCGACCTACTCCTACACCGCGGCCGTCATCGAGGTCGAGGTCGATCCCGGCACCGGCCTCTACCGGCCGCTCCACGTCTGGATCGCGCACGACGTCGGCAAGTGCATCAACCCGGTGCTGGTGCTGGGCCAGATCGAGGGCTCGGTCTACATGGGCCTGGGCGAGGCGATGATGGAGGAGCAGGCGTTCCGGCGGCTGCCGAAGCGGCGCTCGGCGGCCCTCGTGCACAAGATGCCGTCGATGCTCGAGTACAAGAGCCCGACCTTCCTGGAGATGCCGCCGATCACCAGCTACATCATCGAGGACCCCGACGGCGAGGGGCCCTTCGGCGCCAAGGAGGTCGGCCAGGGGCCGCTGCTGCCGGTGGCGCCGGCGCTCGCCAACGCCATCTTCGACGCGGTCGGGGCGCGCGTCGACCAGGTGCCGATCGGCCCGCACATGATCCTGAAGGCGCTGGCGGCGGGGCGGCGGGGCGGCGAGGCCCGCTTCGGACCGGCCGGCTTTCCCGCGGTGGACTACGGCGAGACCCTCGTGGTGCCGACCCCCGAAGACGGCGGCGACGGTCGCGCCATCAACGACTTCCGCCACGAGCTGCGCAGCGGCATGCGCTCGGCGAGCGGCACGATGACCTCGCGCGAGGAGGCCGTGAAAGGCGGCAAGGGCCCGCTCAGCACCTAGCCCGACCCGGAGACTCCGACCCGATGCTGCGCCTTCCGCCCTTTCGCTTCCTCGCCCCGAGCCGCCTCGGCGAAGCCGCGCGCATCCTCGCCGGCGAGGGCCCGGCCGCCCGGCTGGTGGCGGGCGGCACCGACCTGTGGCCCAACATGAAGCGCCGGCACCAGAAGGCCGAGACGGTCGTCTCGCTCATGCGTATCCCGGAGCTGCGCGGCATCGAGGCGGGGAACGGCGCGGGCGGCCTGCGGCTGGGAGCGACCGCGCTGCTCGACGACGTGGCGCGCGATCCGCGCGTCCGCGAGCGCCTGCCGGTCCTGGCCCGCGCCGTCGCCTCGATCTCCTCGCCGCCGCTGCGCAACATGGCGACGATCGGCGGCAACGTCTGCGTGGACACCCGCTGCACGTACTACAACCAGACCGAGGACTGGCGGCGAGCGATCGACTACTGCCTCAAGGAAGAGGGGACCGTGTGCTGGGTGGCGCCGGGCTCGCCGAAGTGCTGGGCGCACTCGGCCTCGGACTCGGCGCCGGTCCTCTGCGCGCTCGGAGCCGAGGCGACGCTGGTCTCCGCCGAGGGCGAGCGCCGGCTGCCGCTCGCCGACCTCTATCTCGACGACGGCATCGACTACCTGGTCAAGCGCCCGGAGGAGATCCTGACCGAGATCCGGGTGCCGGCGGCGGCCGAGCGCCCGGGCTGCGCGAGCGCCTTCTGGAAGCTCCGGCGGCGGGGCTCGATCGACTTCGCGGTGCTCTCGGTCGCGGCGGCGCTGTGGCGCGACCCGGCGGGCGTGGTGACGGACGCGCGGGTCTTCCTCGGAGCGGTGGCCTCGCGGCCGGCGCCGGTCCCGGCCGCCGCCCGGCTCCTGGTGGGCGGCCGCGCCGACGCCGAGGCGCTCGCCGCCGTCGCGCGGGCGGCGCGCAAGGTCGCGACGCCGATGGACAACACCGACTTCCTCACCGCCTGGCGGGGGACGATGGTCGAGCGCTACACCGAGGCGGCGCTGCGCGAGGCGGCGGGGCTCGAGCCCGGTCGCCTGCCGCCGCTCCATCCGCTCTTCTAGAAGAGCACGGCGCGACTGTGGTCGCCTTCACAGACCGCGCGCGACGCGCGTGCTATACGTCGCACGGAACGTCCGAGAGAAAGAGAGAGAGGAGGACGCCGTGGACGCCAGCTACTCGACCGACCTCGCGGGCCTCGCGGTCCGACCCGAGATCTGTTTCGTCGACGCGAAGGGCAAGCACGACAAGACCGTCGCGAAGCACCGCCGCAAGCTGCTCCAGAAGATCGCGCCGTTTCTCGGCAAGGTCCTCGAGGAGGGCGAGGAGGTGCACTTCGTCACCGCGCTCTGCTCCCCCTACTCGCTGCTCGAGCTGCTGACGACGGGGTGGATGATCGCACACGTGCGCGCCGCGGTCCTGATCGTGACCGACCGCCGGCTGCTGCACGTGCCGACGACCGGCTCGCGGCGTCCCAAGGGCTCGATCGCGGAGGTGCGCTTCGGCGACCTCGCGGGGGTGAAGGTCACGGGCTGGCTCACCGGCAAGCTGAAGCTGGAGTACCGGGGCGGCGGCAAGGAGACCTTCACCGGCATCCCGCTGTTCTCGATCAAGCAGCTGCGCAGTCTGCTCTCCGAGCGCGCCGGCCGCGGCCCGGCGCCGGCCCACAGCGGCCGCCGCTTCCTCTGCCCCGGCTGCCGCCGGGCGCTGCCCCGCGAGCCCGGCCGCTGCGGCGGCTGCGGGATGGAGTTTCGCAGCCGCAAGAAGGCCCTGCTCCGCTCCCTGCTGATCCCCGGCGGCGGCTACTTCTACACCGGCCACCCCTTCCTCGGCCTCGCCGACGCCGCCGTCGAGGTCTTCCTGCTGCTCTTCGCGCTGATGGGGACCGCCCTGGCGCTCGTCGGCGAGCCGGACATGGTGGAGGGGGCGCTGCTCTTCGGCGGCGCCTTCGCCCTCGAGAAGCTCGTCACCGTCTACCACGCGGGCCACTACGTGAAGGAGTTCCTGCCGGTCGACCGCAAGGCGGCGCTGGCGCCGTCGGGCCCGGCCGGCCCGGCCGCGCCGCCGGTCGCGGGCGGCGGGCTGGCGAGCGACGCTACCCCGGTCGCGCCGTGAGCACGACTTCGCCGTTCTCGACCCGGATGTCGAGAATCTCGTAGCGCGGCACCGGAAGGGCGAGGCCTTCGCGAACTTTCTCGGACCCGCCGCCGAGGCGCTCCGCCACGGTGTCGAGCTCCAACTCGACCAGGGAGAGCCGCACCCGCGCGTCGCGCGCGAAGACCACCTCTCCCGCCCGCGCCGAAGGCACCCCCGAGATCGCGATGTCGAGGTCGCGGTCTTCGAGGAACGGCAGGAAGCGGCGGATCTTGTCGACGACTTCGCGCTCGCTCTCCTCGAGGTCGTCGCTCCGGATCTGGGAGAGATTGACGACCACCCCGAGCTCGACCCGCTCGCCCCGGATTCCGGCCTCGACCCGCTTGGACACCGCGAGCAGCCGGCGGCCGCGCGGGTGATCGGCGAGGCTCGCGAGCAGCAGGTCGGCCAGGTCCGACTCGCTGAGGCGGATCGGGCCCGCGGAGCGGGCGTCGCCGCGCAGGCGCCGGTCGATCCGCGAGCGGGCGGCGGCCACCGCCGCCTCGCCGGTGGGCTCGGCCGCCGCCTGCAGCTCGCGCTCGGCGCTGCGGCCGCGCAGGAGCACCAGGACGACGACCGCGGTCGCCGCGATCAGGACCAGCGCCATGGCGAGGACCCCGAGCTTTTTCACCGGTCTCTCCCTTCCCCTTCCCTCGCCGGCCTGCCGCCGTCACGGGCGGCCGGCCGGAGACGGCCGAGGATATCCGAATCGGGCCGGCCGCCGGGATCGCCGGCGGGCGAGCCGCTATGATCGGCCGGTCGCCCATGACCGCCGGCCTCCGCATCCTCGTCGCCTGCCCGGGCTGCGCGCTCCAGTTCGACGCCACCGGCCTCTCCACCGGCGACCGCTTCCACTGCGCCTGCGGCGAGGCCGTCACCGTGCCGGGCGCGCGGCCGCACGACGCGGCCGTCGTGCGCTGCTCGTCCTGCGGCGCGCCCCGCCAGGGCAGCGCCCCGGCCTGCGGCTTCTGCGGCTCCGACTTCACCCTCCACGAGCGCGACCTGCACACGCTCTGCCCCTCCTGCATGACGCGGATCAGCGACCGCGGCCGCTTCTGCCACTCCTGCGCCCTGCCGATCGCCCCGCAGGGCTCGGCCGGCGACCCGACCGACCGCGGCTGCCCGGCCTGCGGGCCGGAGGCCCGCCTCCGCGGCCGCCGCTTCGCGGAGGGCCCGGTCGGCCTGCTCGAGTGCTCGCGCTGCGCCGGCGTCTGGCTGGGGACCGAAGCCTTCCGGGCGCTCGAGCGCCGGGCGCTGCGCGAGGAGACCGATCTCGAGCGGGCCGCGGCGAGCAGCGTCGCGGCGGCCGGGGGCCCGGCCGCCGCCGGCGGCCCGCTCTACCGGCCCTGCGTCGTCTGCGGCAAGCTCATGCACCGGCGCAACTTCGGCCGCAAGAGCGGCGTCATCGTCGACACCTGCTCGGCGCACGGCGTCTGGTTCGACTTCGGCGAGCTCGAGCGCATCCTGGACTGGGTGCGGGCCGGCGGACTGCGCCGCGCCCGCCGCGCCGCCGAGGACGAGCTGCGCCAGCGGCGGCGGCTGGAGCGCCTCGAGCCGGTCGAGCCGATGGAGCCGCCCGGGCGCCGGGCCGGAGGGGGCCGCGCGCTCGCCGAGCTGCTCGGCTGGCTGGGCGAGGTCCTTACGCGCTAGATCGGTTCAAGCGGTCGCCGTCTGGGCCTGCTTGTCCTTGGGGAGGGGGGCCAGCACCATGGTCATCCGGCGCGACTCCAGCCGGGTCCGGGTCTCGACCGTGGCGATGTCCGACACCAGCGCGGACAGCTCGTCGAGGATCTCCTCGCCGAGCTCGGGCCGGCGCAGCTGGCGGTAGCGGAAGAAGATGGTCACCTTGACCTTCTTGCCCTTGGACAGGAAGTCGCGGACCTTGGCGGTCTTGCGCTCCTGGTCGTGGGTGTCGATGTTGGGGCGGTACTTGACTTCCTTGACCTCGATTTGCTGCGTCTTCTTGCGGGCCTCCCGGGCCTGCTTCTCTTTTTCGTAGCGCAGCTTTCCCCAGTCGAGGATCCGGACCACCGGGGGGTCGGCGTTGGGGCCGACTTCGACCAGGTCGAGGCCGGCTTCTTCGGCTTTCTGTCGCGCTTCTTCGATCGGCACGATGCCGATTTGGGTGCCGTTCTCGTCGATCAGCCGAACGGGGCTCTTGCGAATGCGGGAGTTGATGCGCGTTTGATCGGAGGGCTTCGGCGCGTGCCGCATGGGTCTGGCTATGTCGTGCTCCTTTCCTCAGGGGTCCCGATCGGGGCCGCCGGGGTCGCGGGGACCGTCCGGGCGAGACGCTCCGTCTCGCTCGCGTCGGGCGGGTCGCGGCGCTCGAGGGCGGCCGGGACGCTCACGGGTTGTTCGGGGTCTCCGGGGCGCGCGCCGCGCGCGTGCGGTCGCTGAGACCGGCGCCGGAGAGTATCGGCCAACTGGCCCCGGGCTCGGCTCCGGGTCGGGCGATCGACGGCCGGAGAGCCGGGGGCCGAATTCCACTTCGTGGCTTCACCGCGAAAGCCTAACACAAGAGGCCGCGCCGAGCGTGCCGTCAAGTCGCCGGTCGCCGATCGTCCAGCGGCGCGATCAGCGGCGCCTCTTCGACGGTGGGCTGATAGAGGGCCACCGCCACCGACCCCGGGCCCAGGCGCTCCTCGAGCGCCGGCCCGATCTCGCCCGCGATCCACTCCGTCACCGTGAGCCGCGCGTCGATGAGCCGCCGCAGCTCCTCCGCCGCCGCCGCGGCGCGCGCGTGGCTCAGGCCGACGATCGTCGGCCGCTTCGGGCCCAGCCGCTCGACGGCGAGCTCGAAGAGCCTGCCGAGCGCGGCCCGCCGGCCAAACGTCCGCGAGACCGTCACCACCTGACCGCCGGCGAGCGCGAGGATCGGCTTGGCGCCGAAGAGCCGGGCGCCGCGGGCGCGGAACCGCCCCACTCTCCGCCGGCGGGCGAGGAACTCCGTCCGGTCCGCGAGCATCAGGGCGCGCAGGCGCTCCGCCATGCCGACGATCCGCCGGGTGATCTGCGGCGCGTCGCGGCCGCGGCGCGCCAGACGGGCGGCGAAGAGCGCCAGCAGGCCCAGGGCCAGTCCCGCCTGACCGGTGTCCAGGATCGTGAGCCGCGTGCGCTGCGCGCCGAACGCCTCCTCCTCGCTGGTGGCGAGGCGGTGGGCGGCGGTGCGGGCGTGGACCACGGCTCGCGAGAAGCGCTCCGACGGCAGCAGCGCCAGCACCGCGTGCTCGTCCAGGAGCGCCGCGAAGCGCTCGGCCCAGAGCCCGACGAGGTCCCCCTCCCTCTCCTCCGGCAGGGCCTCCCACACCCGGTAGAAGGGGCCCGGCTCGACTTCGGCGGCGTCGGGCGCCCGCTTCGCGGCGGCGGCCAGGGCGGCCGGAGGGGAGACCAGCTCGATGCCGTGGCGGGCCGCGAGCCGGGGCGGCAGATCGGCGCCGGGGACGGTCACCACCAGCGGCCGCCGGGTCTCGCCGGCGCGCACCAGCGCCCCCCGCCGCTCGAGCGCCAGCACCTCGCGCACGATCTCGCCGTCGGGCAGCGGCGAGGCGTCGACGATCCGCTCGATCGCGCAGCCCTGCTGGGCGGCCTCGAGGATCTCGCGCTCGAGAGCGCCGAAGGACCGCTCGAAGAAGCCGGCGCCGAGCTCGACCCGGAAGCGGGTGCCGGCGGGAGGGGCCTCGCCCAGCGCGTCCTCGATCGCCGCCTCGACCAGGGAGTCGAGGTCGTCGTGCATCTCCCGCCGCGGCGCCGGGCCTTCGGTGAAAACCACCCGGACGGTCCCCCGGGTGCGGCGGGCGAGCCGGCAGAAAGCCTTGAGCCCGGTCGCCCGCCCGGCGCGGGCGGCGACGATCTCGCCGTCGCGCAGCTCGATCGCGCCGTCGGGGTGCTCGACCCGGGCGTCGGCGCCGTGCCGCGCGAGTTCGCGCAGCAGGTCGAAGATCGACCGCGCCCCGAGCTCGCCGGCGAGCGAGCCCGCCACCGAGTCGGGCACCAGGCCGAGGGCGACCGAGAGCAGCAGGCGCCGCAACCGCTTCGCCACCTCCGCCTCGCGCAGGCCGCCGACCGGCAGCAGCGCGGCGCCGCCTTCGCCGGCCTCGATCGGCCCGGAGCGCTCGCCCAGCAGCAGCCGCCGGCTCGCTCCGCGGAGCTCTCCGAGCTCGCGGAAAAGGGGCCCTCCCTCGGCCAGGTCGGCCGGCGCCACGACGACCGCGGGCGCCAGCGAGCCCGCCAGACGGGCGCCCTCGGCGCCGTCGGCCGCGGGCACCACCTCCCACCCGTCGGCGGAGAGGACGAGACCCAGGGTCCGGCGCCGCTCCCGATCGGGGTCGACCAGCAGCACGCAGGGCTGCGGTCCGCTCGGCCGCCGCGGGCCCGGCGACGCCCCGGAAGCCCTCCCCGCCGGCTCCCTGCGGGCGGGGCGCGGCGACATGGGCCGGTCTGCACGCGGCCGCCTCAGAGGGCGGCGGCCCCTCTCGGGTCGAGCAGACGCAAGAGGCCGAAGAGCGACTCCGGCGCCTCTTCGACGAGACGCCAGCGGCCGCGGCCCTCGATCAGGGAGCCGGCGGCGGCGCGGGTCTCCTCCGAAGGGGCCAGGATCACGCCGCCCGCGCGGCCCGCCTGCTCCAGCCGGGCGACGACGCCGGCGACCGACTCCCGCTCCTCCAGGCCGCTCAGCCAGACGATCACCGCGGCGCAGGCGGGCACGACCGCTTCGACCCGCTCGCGCACCGCGGCGCTCAACTGCTGGACGTGCAGCGCCACCGCCCCCGCCTCGGTCGAGAGGATGCCGGTGCCGCCCCGGCGCAGCTCGAGCTGCTCGGCCAGCTCGGCGAGGGCCTCGGGGCGCCACGAGGGCGGCGCCGCCGCGAGCAGCGCCCTCAGCCGCGGCCAGGCCCCCGGCTCGGCCACCAGCAGGAAGGGCAGCGGCGAGCGCTCGAGACCCCGCTCGCGAGCCGCCGAGAGCAGCTCCACCAGCGCCGTCTCGAGGACCTCCGAGACGGCGATCTCGGTGGTGGACGGCAGGTCCTCGAGCCGCAGGGCGAGGTCGGCGACCTCCACCGCTCCCTGCTCCCGCAGCCAGGCTGCGGCGAGCCGCGTCTTCTGGGGCGCGGCCCACTGCTGCTCGACGAGATCGTAGAGGCGGGCGGCCGGATGTGCTTCGAGATGCTCGAGCATCTGCCGGATCGGCAGCTCGGCGAATTCACCCTCCGGGTCCGGCGGCCGCTTTCCCGTGAGCTGGAGAGGGGTGCCGGTGGCCGGCAGGAAGGCCCGACGCTGCTCGAGCTCGTCGTCGAGCCAGGCGGCCCGCAGCAGCGCCCGCCGCACCTTGAGCGCCGGCGGCGCCTGCTCGCGGTCCACGGGCTCGGCCTCGGCCACGAACCGGAAGCGCCCCCGCTTCAGCCCCAGCATCGCCAGCATCGCCTCTTCGCCGCGCAGGCTCTCCCATTCGGCGAAGGTCGGCAGCCCGGCCACCACGGCGAGCCGTCCGGTGCCGCGCCGGTCCCAGACCAGGAGGCGGCCGTCCTTGCCGGCGTGCTCGACGAACTGCAGCACCTCCCAGAGCGGGTGGGCGTCGAGCCGGCCCTCGAGCGCCACCGGCTCGACCGGGCTCTGGCCGCTCAGCCGCTGGGCCCGGAGCACCAGCTCCTCGAAGTCGACCGGGCGGACGATCAGCTCGTTCGCCCCCGCCCGCAGCACCTCGACGCGGCGCGTCCCGTCGAGCGGGTCCGAGACCGCGAGGATCGGGACGGCGCGCGTCGCCGGCTGGTCGCGCAGCGCCCGGATCACCTCGATGCCGGGCACCACCGGGAGGCTCAGGTCCACGACGACGAGGTCGAGCTGCCGCTGGCCGGCGGCGGCGAGCGCCTGGGCGCCGTCGTCCACGACCTCGGTCTCGAAGCCGGCGCCGTGCAGCCGGTCCTGGACCAGCGCCGCAAAGGCGGCGTCCGACTCTACGACGAGTGCGCGACTCAAGGGATCGGTCTCTCTTCCATTGTCGCCGGCCCGGGTCGGGCGGCCGTCTCAATATAGCCTATTCGCTATGATCCCGGCACTTGCGACCGAGGACGGCACCCGGTGTCGAAGAGCTCCCCGCGCCAGCCCATCTATCCGCTCACTTTCGAGCCCGTGTTCAAGAGCTATCCCTGGGGCGGGCGCGGGCTCGAGACGCGGCTGGGGCGGGCGATTCCGGACGGGGTGGTGGCCGAGAGCTGGGAGATCTCCGCGCACCCGCAGGGCGAGACGAGAGTCGCCGGCGGCCCGCTCGCCGGCCTCACCCTCAGCGAAGTCGCCGCCCGGCTCGGCGCCGACCTGCTCGGCCGCGGAGGCGGCGGCGGCGCGAGCCCCTTTCCGCTGCTCGTCAAGCTGCTCGACGCCCACACCTGGCTGTCGGTGCAGGTCCACCCGGACGACGACGACGCCCTGCGGCTGGGCGAGGGCGCGGGCAAGACCGAGATGTGGGTGGTGCTCGACGCGGCGCCGGACTCGCGCCTGCTCTACGGCCTCGAGACCGGCGTCGGGCGCGCCGAGCTGGAGGCGGCGATCGCGGCCGGCCGGCTGGTCGAGGCCCTGGTCGAGATCGAGGCCCGCGCCGGCGACGTCTTCTTCATTCCAGCCGGCACCGTTCACGCCCTCGGACCGGGCCTGATCGTGGCCGAGATCCAGCAGACCAGCGACACCACCTACCGGCTGTTCGACTGGAACCGCACCGGCCCCGACGGCCGCGGCCGGCCGCTCCACCTCCGGCGGGCGCTCGAGGTCATCGACTACGCCGCCGCGCCGAAGGCCCCGGTCGAGCCGCGCCGCGTCGCCGGCGGGCCGGCGGCCGTCGAGGAGCTGGTCTTCTGCTCCCACTTCCGGTGCGAGCGCCTGCGGCTCGAGCCGGGCGCCGTCCACCGCGGCGCCTGCGACGGCGAGACCTTCGAGATCTGGGCGGCGCTCGCGGGCGAGGCGACCCTCGCCGCGGGGGGCGAGGCGCTGCCGCTCCCCGCCGTGAGCTGGGCGCTCCTGCCGGCGGCTCTCGGCGAGTTCGAGATCCGCTGCCGCGAGGCCGCGGTGCTGCTGCGGGTCCGCGGACCCGGCGCCGCCGACCGCCGAGCGGAGACGCGAAGACGAAAGGAGCGCGAGCGATGAGCCTACCCGCCCTCGCCGAGTGGACGCCGACCCGGGACAGCCTGCACGCCTACAGCCGCATCCCGGGCTCGCTGCGGGCGGCGCTCACCCCTCCCCACCCCCGCTGGTGGCACAGCAGCCTGCGCCTCGTCCCCCGCGGCCTCACGACCGGCGAGCTGACGCGCCCGGGCTCGGCAGGCCCGGCCTTCGAGGCGGTCCTCGACCTCGAGCGTCACCGGCTCGAGCTCGCGGCGGGCGGCCGCGAGACGGAGGTGGCGCGCCTCGACGCCGGGCTCGCGGCCTCCGAGATCGGCGAGCTCGCCCTCGGCCGGCTGGCCGACCTCGGCCTCGGCCTCGAGCCCGAGCGGGAGCGCTGGTCCGACGCGGCGCCTAGAGCCTACGACCGGGCGGCCGCCGGCCGCTACCTCGAGGCCCTGCGCGCGGTGCGCGCCGCCTTCGAGACGGCGCGCGCCGGCTTCGGCGGCCCGACGTCGCCGATCCAGCTCTGGACCCATCACTTCGACCTGTCCTTCGAGTGGCTCGGCGGCCGCCGCGTGAGCTCCGAAGAGGGGGGCGAGACCCGGGAGGGCTCCGCCCAGATCGGCTTCGGCTTCAGCACCGGCGACGACAGCCACCCCGAGCCCTACTTCTACGCCAACCCCTGGCCATTCGAGGAGGCGTTCGCCGAGAGCCCGCTTCCCGGCGGCGCCCGCTGGCACCTCGAGGGATGGAAGGGGGCGCTCCTGCCCTACGCGGAGGCCCGCGCGGCGGGCGCCGGACGGATCGTCGAGTTCACCCGCGCGGTCTTTTCCCTCGCCGCCCCCCGGCTCTCGGACTAGCCCCGGCGAGCAGCGGCCGCACGTGGACCGCGACGATCTCGGCGGCCCGCCGGTGTCCCTCGTCGGTGAAGTGCGACTCGTCGCTGAACAGCCTCTCGCGCGACTTGAAGAACGAATAGAGGTCGACGACCGGAGCGCCCAGGGCCTCGGCCACCTCGACCGTGGCGAGGTTGTACTCGGCGCCGAAGTTCTTCCACCAGGTCCCGTCGAGGAGCCCGCCCTCGTAGGGGCGGGTGAGCAGCACCGCCTCGGCGCCGGCGGCGCGCGCGCGGCCGACCATCTCCTCGAGGTTGGCGCGGTACTGGTCCAGGTCCACGCGGGCGGTGGGCTCGGCCCGGCTCGGCGCGCTCGCCCGGTCGACCGTCGCGACGACGAGCTGGCCGAGCCGGTAGCGGATCAGCCACTGCTGGAGTCCGCGCGCCGCCGCCGAGGTCGAGGCGAACTCACGGTCCGATCGCGCCACGCGGTGGGCGTCGTTGCCCCCGAAGCTGATCAGAACGAGGTCGGGGTCGTGCTCGAGGACGCGCGACAGGCGCTGCAGCCCCTGGTAGGACGAGTAGCCCCAGACGCCGGCGTTGACGACCGCGAGCCCGGGGCGCTCGGCGGCGAGGATCGCCTCCAGGTCGCCCGGCCAGTGCGCGCCCCCCTCCCCCGCCCAGCCGAGCGTGTTCGAGTCGCCGAGGGTGAAGATCCGCACCTGGCCCTCGCCCTTCTCGCCGGCCAGCTCGGGTCCGCGGAAGCCCTGCGAGTTGAAGACCCCGAAGCCGGCGCGCGGCCGCCAGATCGCGTCCGGGTCATAGACGAAATTCTCGTCGGCGAAGACGTGGTAGAGCCGGGCGTCGGTGGTGCGCCGCACGTTGACGGTCATCGGCAGGTAGTCGTAGCCGATCGCCCGCAGGAGCTGCTCGGCGGCAACCAGGCCGGCGACGACCGCGACGGCGGCGAGGCCCAGCTTGGCGAGCAGCTTCACCGTCCCCTCCCGCCCCGCCAGCGCCAGGGCAGCAGCTCGAGCATCCTGGGGTCGGCCCGGCCGATCCGCGCCCACTGGCGGGCGTTCAGGCCCTCGAAGGGCACCCCGGCCGAGGCCCCGGCCCGCAGCAGGAGCTCGGCGGACGTCACGTCGCCGCGCTGCACCGCCCGCACCAGCGGCGAGTGGCCGGCGTGGCTTCCCAGGTTGGGGTCGGCGCCCGCCGCCAGCAGGTCTTCGAGGATCCCCGCGTCGCCCGCCCAGGCCGCCCACAGCAGCGGCGTCCACCCCAGGGCGCTGCGGGCGTCGGGGTCGGCGCCCGCCGCCAGCAGCCGCCGCGACGCCTTCCGCCCGCCGCTCCGCACGGCGTAGACGAGGGCCGTCCAGCCGTCGCGGTCCGCGGCGTCGACCTCGGCGCCGGCGCGCAGGAGCCGCTTGAGGTTGCCGCGGCGCCCGTCGCGGGCCGCCACCATGAGCGCCGTCGTCCCGGTGCGGGTCGCGGCGTCGGCGTCGGCGCCGAGGGAGAGGAGCAGACCGACTCGCGCCGCGCTCTTCCTGCCCGCGGCGACGATCAGCGCGGTGGCGCCATACGGGTCCCGCGCGTCGAGATCGGCGCCCGCCGCGGTGAGCATCGCCGCCATCCGGTCGTCGCCGCGCCGCAGCGCCGCCGCCAGCGCCCAGGCGCCGCGCAGCCCGTCCGGGACCGCGCCGCGCGCGAGCAGCACGGCGAGGATCTCCGTCCGCCCCTCCCGCGCCACCGCCTGCAGGCCGCTCTCCGGCGCCACCCCCTCCTCCAGCAGGCGCTCCACCGCCGCGAGGTCGTCCGCCGCGATCGCCGCCTGGAAGGCCGCGCCCGCGGACTCGCCGGCGGCGTCCTCGGCCGCCGGGGCCGCGGCGCAGCCGCCGCCCGCGACGATCAGGATCGGAGGAAGGACGAGGGCGAGGACGGCGAGGACCCACCGGGCCGCCCGTCCGCTCGGAAGGCGATCGAATCTCATGCTCTTGTGCGCTTTTGCGATCGGGGCGCGGCGGCGCCGGTCGCCGGCCGGCCAATCCTAACAGCCCCTGGCAGGAGTTCGCGCGGCGGGATCGCGGGCGCCGTGGGGCCGGATGCCGGGCGCCGCATGGTCTTCGACCCCGGGCTGCTGGCCCGAGCGGAATCGGGGCGGTACACTCGGGCCCGAACCGCAGTCCCCGAGGAGACAACCCATGGCCGACGTCGATCTCTTTTATCACCGCCCCTCGTGAAAGAGCTGCGCCCGCACCCGTGAGGTGCTCGAGCGCACCGGGGCCGGGGTCGGGGAGGAGCGCTCCTCGCGCAAGGCGCCGCTGACCGATCGCGAGGCGCGCGAGCTGCTGGCCGGCGTCGAGCGGGTGCTGGTGGCGCGCGGCCGCAAGGTCGAGGAGCTGGCCGCGGCGCGGGCCCGGCCCGCGGACCTCAAGGGCCCGACCGGCAACTACCGGGCGCCGATGCTGGTCCGGGGACGGACGCTGCTGGTGGGCTTCCATCCGGAGGCCCTGGAAGACCTTCTGTCCGCATAGGCCCCGGCGCGAGGAGGACGAGATGCCGAAAGCGACCTGGAACGGCGCCACCCTGGCCGAGAGCGACGCGACCGTCGTCGTGGAGGGCAACCACTACTTCCCGCCCGACTCCATCGACTGGAAGTACTTCGAGGAGAGCGAGACCCGCTCGACCTGTCCCTGGAAGGGCGAGGCGTCCTACTACCACGTCGCGGTCGGCGAGCTGACGAACCGCGACGCGGCCTGGTGCTACCCCGAGCCCAAGCCGGCTGCGGCCGAGATCGCCGGCCGGCTGGCCTTCTGGCGCGGCGTCCGGGTCGAGCCCTGACGACGGCGGCCACCGCCGAGAAGGTCGCTCTACCCGTCGCGGGCGCAGCGGAAGCCGGCGAAGATCTGCCGGCGGTTCGGATAGTCCCAGTTGCGGAAGGTGCCGCGGGCGACCGCGGGCCGGGTCGCCCAGGAGCCGCCGCGCAGCACCTTGTACTCGTCGCCGAAGAAGACCTCCGAGTACTCCTCGTAGGGGAACGCGCGGAAACCGGGAAAGGGCCGGAAATCCGAGGCGGTCCACTCCCAGACGTCGCCGAGGAGCTGCTCGACCCCGTAGGCGCTGGCCCCCTCCGGGTAGGCGCCGCGCGCGGCGGGCGCGAAGACGAGCTGATCGAGGTTCGCCCGCTCCGGACCGGGCGGCTCGTCCCCCCAGGGCCAGCGTCGGGCAGCGCCGGCGACGGGGTCCCAGAGCGCCGCCTTCTCCCACTCCGCCTCGGTGGGCAGCCGCTTGCCCGCCCAGCGCGCGTAGGCCTCGGCCTCGTGATGGCCGACGTGGACGACCGGCGCCTCCCGCGGCAGCGGGCCGGAGCGGTCCATGAAGCGCGCCCGCCACTGGCCGCCTTCGCGGAACCAGTTCGCGGGCGCCTCGGCGCCCGACTCGGCGAGCCACGCCCGACCCGCCGCCGACCAGGGATCGGGGCGCCGGTAGCCGCCGTCCTCGACGAACTCCAGGTATTCGCCCTGGCTCACCGGGAAGCGGTCGATCCAGAACTCCGCGACCTCGGCCTCGTGCCGCGGCTTCTCGTTGTCGTAGGCGAAGCCGGCGCCCTCCCAGCCCATCCGGAAGGGCCCGCCGGGGATCCGCGCCATGCCGGCCGCGCCCGGCCGGCCGGGCGGCGGCTCGCGGCGGCGCGGCGGCGCGTAGCCGGGCCGCTCCAGGACCTGCATTGCCTGCAGCAGGGTCTCCTGGTGCTGCTCCTCGTGCTCGGCGACCATCTCGTAGACGAAGCCGTCGGCGAGCAGCTCGGCGCCGCCCCGCCCGGCGATGCCGTCGTCGAGGACCGTCAGGGTCCGCTCGCGGACCCGCTCGAGATAGTCGAGCAGCGCCTCGCCGCTCGGCAGCGGCAGGCGCTCCCGGGTCGAGCGCGGCTGGAGCACCGGGTCGAAGAGGCGCCCGGCCTCGGCGTCGATCGGCGCCAGCCCGGCCAGCTCGCGGACCAGCCAGCTCTCCTCGAAGTGGGCGACGTGGCCGAGGTCCCAGATCATGGGGCTCAGGATGGGGGTGTGCTGGCGGCGCAGCGTCTCCCAGTCGAGGACCGAGACGAGCTCGAGGGTGCGCTCGCGAACGCGGCGCAGCCGGCCGCGGATCGCCTCCGGGTCGAGCGAGCGGATGGGGTCGGCGTCCGTGGTCAAGGCGGCTCCTCGAAACCATTGTAACGGCCGACCTCCGGGCCCGCCGCGCTTCGCTTCGGCGCCTCTGGCGCGCCTCTTCGGACGGCGGCGAGGAGGCTTCGGCGGCCGCTCAGGGGAGGGTCCAGCCGGGGAGGTCGTCGAGGCTCTCGAGGGGGCCGAGGCGGGCGGCGATCTCGGCCAGGGTCTCGCCGGTCAGCGGGTGGACCAGGTCGGGCGCGACGTCGGCAAGCGGCACCGCGACGTGAGCGCGGCGCAGGATGTCGGGGTCCGGGATCTCGAGCCCCTGCGCCGGATCGCGGAGCACCAGGTCGCCGTAGAGCGCGATGTCGAGGTCGAGCGTGCGCGGCGCGTCGGCGTCGGCGCCGCGCTCGCGGCCCAGCTCCCGCTCGACGCGCCGCAGGACCTCGTGCTTCAAGGCGAGCGGCGCGAGCGGCGTCTCGGCGAGGAGCGCCGCGTTGAGAAAGGTCGGCCCGTCGGTCGCGCCCACCGGCTCCGTCACGTAGACGCGGGACAGGGCGAGGATCCGCAGGCGGGGCGCCAGCCGGAGCAGCGCCGCGGGCAGGTTGCGCCGCGGCCCGATGTTGGAGCCGACCGAGATCAGCGTCCGGGCCGGCCGCTCCCCCGCGCTCACTTCGCCTCGAAGTCCGACCGCCGGCGCTCGATCTCCACCCCCACCGAGGCGGCGAACCGGAGCGCCCCCGGCTTTTCCACCCGCACGATCACCCGCTCGGCGCCGTGGTCCACGATCGCGATCCGCGCGATCGCCGCCGCCAGCGCCTCCACCAGGAAGTGGGAGGACCCCTCGACGTGCCCGATCACCGCCTTGGTCAGGGTCCGGTAGTTGAGCGCGTCCGCGACCTCGTCCGAGGCCGCGGCGGCCCGGGTGTCGCAGAACACGGTCATGTTGATCAGAATGTCCTGCTCCTTCTCGCGCTCCCAGTCGTTGACGCCGATGATGCCGCGCACGAGAAGGTCGCGAATCAGGATCCTGTCGCCGTCGGACACGTGTCTCCTCCCATCGGCGCTCAGCGCCGCGCCAGCCCCTCGCCGCCGTCGATCGGCAAGATCGCGCCGGTGATGAAGTCGTTCTCCGCCAGCGCCACGATCGCGTGGCCGATCTCCCGCGGCTCGCCCGTGCGCGCCAGCGGCACCCGCTCTCCGCGCTTGCGCCAGTCCGCGCCCGCCGGGTCGGTCCCCGGCGGCGGCAGGATCGCGCCGGGCACCAGGGCGTTGACCCGCACCCGCGGCGCGAGCTCCACCGCGGCGACCCGGGTCAGGTGCAGGAGGCCCGCCTTGCTCACCGAGTGGTGAGCGTAGCCGCGCCAGGCCTGGAGCGCGCTCAGGTCGCCGATGTTCACCGCCAGCCCCGGCTTCCCGCCGCGCCGCTCGCCGGCCGCCAGCAGCGGCGCGGCGCGTCGGAGGCAGAGGAAGGGGGCGCGCAGGTTGATCGCCAGCACCTCGTCCCAGGCGGCGGCGTCGATCTCCTCGAACGCCCGGCCCTCGAAGCTCGCCGCGCTGTTGACCAGGACGTCCAGCCGCCCGGCGCGCGCCGCGAGGTCGTCGAAGAGCCGCTCGACCTCGGCCGGCTCGGCGAGATCCGCCTGCAGCGCCCAGGCCTCGGCGCCTCCCTGCGTCAGCTCGTCGGCGGTCCGCCGCGCCTCGTCCCGGCTGGTCCGGAAATGGACGGCCACGCGGGCGCCGCGGGCGCCGAGCGCCAGCGCGATCGCCCGCCCGACCCGGCGGCCGCCACCGGTCACCAGCGCTACGCCGCCTTCGAGGTCCACGACGTCGGCTCCGGGCGCCCCGGCCGCGGCCGGCGGGACCGGAAGATCCTCCCCGGGGCGCGGCGAGCGGTGGCGTTTTTCACAATCGGTCGCACCTCTCGATGCTACAATGCCCGCAAGGCGGCGCCGGTGTCGCCTCCGGAGCCCCGCTGCGCTGCCCTCCCGACATGGCCAGAAGAAACGGACGGCCCCGCGCTCTCGCCGGGCGCCGGCGCGAGCGGCCGCGCGGATTCACCCTCATCGAGGTCCTGGTCGTCGTCGCGATCCTCGGCATCATCGCCGCCCTGCTCATCCCCAACTTCCTGCTGTCGCTCCACAAGGCGAAGCAGAAGCGGACCATGTCCGACATCCACGAGGTCGGGCAGAGCATGGCCTCCTGGCTCTTCGACCAGGTCGGCGCCGCGGCGGCGGGCTCTTCGAGCACGACGTTCGACCTCAGCGACTACGGATCGACGATCGACGCCGCGGATCTCGAGGCGCTCCTCGTGCCCATGTATCTGCCCGGACTGCCGAGCCGGGACTCCTGGGGCTTCGGCTACGAGTACTACCTGAAGACCGCCGCCCTCCACGCCGACAAGATCATGGCGATCCGCAGCCCGGGGCGGGACGGCGAGTTCTCTTCGACCTACTCCTTCGGCACGTTCGAGGTGACCGACTTCGACCAGGACCTGGTCTGGGCGGACGGCAACTTCATCCACTGGCCCGGCTCCGGCTGAGGCCGGGCCGGACCGCAAAGTCGGGCTAGGGCGGGCGCGTCTCCTCGACGCTCTTGCTATACCCCTCCTCCAGCCGCTTCATGTAGGCCTCCCACTTGGCCAGGTTGATCCCGATCAGCACCAGCAGGAGGATCAGCATGACCCAGTGGTTGACGAGCCGCGAGAGGTTGCGGGTCAGCCCCTGGCGCCGCGCCCGCATGTGGCTGACGACCTCGTTCGTGAGGATGAGGCCGATGATCCAGGCGAGCAGCAGGTAGGTCCAGTTGGCGGTCGGCGCCGCGCGCCGGAGAGAAGGCGTGAGCGGTCCTTCCATCGGGCCCGCCCAGAGGACCGTGAGGAAGACGTAGGCCGCGACGAGGACGATCAGGAGTACGTGGCTGAAGAGGCGGCTCAGGTTCTCGGTCTTGCCCTGACGCCGCGCCATCACCACGCCCGCCAGCTCGGTCGTCGCGATCAACAGGACGGCGACGGCGAGGCCGATCTCCCACCAGCTGAACTTCTGGAGCACGGGGGGAGTATATTCGGGAGAGGGAAGAAGGGGCTAGGATTCGAGAATGCCGAACCAGGGCAGCAAGCCGGGCCAGCCGGATCGAGCGGCCAGAGCGGCCGCATCCGCCGCCGGCCCGCCCGACCCGGAGACCGCGCCCCGCCCCCGCATCAAGCAGCTCGAAGTGATGGTGGCGGAGGTCATCCGCGAGACCCACGACACCTCGACCCTGGTGCTCTTCACCGGCAACGACCACCTCGAGTACAAGTCCGGCCACTTCCTGACCATCGGGCCCCATCAGTTTCCCGGGCTCGAGCGCTTCATCGACTACTTCGAGGAGCTCAAGGGCAGGAAGGAGCCGCCGCGCGCCTACTCGATGTGCTCGGCCCCGCACGAGAGCCAGCTCGCCATCACCGTCAAGGAGGAGCGCTTCGTGCCCGGGGCGACGAGATTCCCGCCGCTCCTGTCGCCGCTGCTGGTGCATCGCACGCCGCCCGGCACCCGGCTGAGCGTGACCGGCTTCGGCGGCCCGTACGTGCTGCCGCCGGACATCGAGTCGCGAACGGACCACCTGGTCCACGTCTGCGCCGGCTCGGGCATCGTCCCCAACATGAGCATCCTCAAGCACGCCCTCGGCAACGGCCTGAAGCTGCGGCACACGCTGGTCTACGGCAACAAGACCCGGCGCGAGATCATCTTCCGCAAGCAGCTCGATCGCCTCGCCGCGGAGCATCCCGGCAAGCTCGAGGTGCTCCATTCCCTGAGCCGCGAGGAGCGGCCCGAGCGCCACGGCCCCGGGTACCACGCCGGCCGCGTCGGCGTCGAGATCCTGCGCGAGGCGATCCCCGATCCCTCCGCGGTCGAGATCTACGCCTGCGGACCCGCGATCGGGAAGTGGGAGAAGCGCCGGGCCAAGGAGACGGGGGTGCCGGCGACGCCCCGCTTCATGGAGACGGTGGTGGCGGCGCTCGCCGAGATCGGCGTGCCGAAGCAGAGGATCCACCGGGAGAGCTACGGCTGACCGGCGAGCCCGATGGTCACCTTCGCCTCCCTCATTCTCGGCCTGGTCGTCGGCGTCCACCCGGTCGAGGTGCTGGTGGACGCCCGGGTGGCGGCGGTCGAGCTGTTCGTCGACGGCGTCCGCCAGACCCGCCTCGAGGCCGAGCCCTGGGTCGGCGGGGTCGACTTCGGATCGGCGCTGCGCCCGCACGAGCTGGTCGCCGTCGCGCTCGACGCCGAGGGTCGGCCGATCGACGAGGCCCGGCAGTGGATCAACCTGCCGCGGGCTCCCGCCGAAGCCACGATCCACGTCGAGCGTGACGCGGCCGGCGGGGCGCGGGCGCGGGTCATGTGGGAGAGCGTCGTCGCGGTCCAGCCGACGTCCGCCCGGGTGCTCTTCGACGGCCGGCCGCTGGCGGTCGAGGACGTGCGCGAGTTCCCGCTGCCGCCGCACGACCCCGAGCGTCTCCACCATTTGCAGGTCGAGCTCGATTTTTCCGACACCGTCGTCTCGTTCGTAGAGACGACTTTCGGCGGCACCTACTCCGAGGAGATCCCCGCCCAGCAGACGGCGGTCCCGGTGGTGGTCGCCGGCGCTCGCGACGCGCCGCGGGCCGACGATCTCCAGGGGCGGTTCGTCAAGGGCGGCGCGCCGCTGCGAGTGCTGGCGGTCGACGAGGGTCCGTCCGAGATCGTGATCGTCCGCGACCGCTCCGCCCAGATGGCGCTCGACGCCCTCGCCGTCACTCCCTACGTGCGCATCTACGGCCGGCCCGGGATCAGCCGGGACGTCTCGATCGGCGCCTCGCCGACGCTGCGCTTCGCCGGCAAGCTCCCCAAGCAGCTGCGGGTCCGCTTCCTGTTCCCGTTCTCGCGCCGCTGGGTTCGCGAGGGGCTGGCCTTCGAGCTCTTTCCCCCGTCGCCCGAGTACACGCGGCGGGAAGGGGGCCTCGTCTGGCTGCTGACCAGCATCCGGCCGCCGTCGCTGCCGCTCGAGCGTCAGCGGCTGGCCGACGCGGTGGCGGTGGCCGGAATGGTGGCCGCCGCCCGCGATCGCCGCCGCGCCGTCGTGCTCCTGCTCGGTCCCGATCCGCGCGACGCCAGCCAGCTCGCGCCCGCCGCGGTCGGGCGCTACCTCGACGACCTGCGGGTGCCGCTCTTCGTCTGGAGCGCGGCGGGGGCCGACGCCGGCGCCTGGGGCGAGGCGCGGCCGATCACCAACCTGGGGCGCCTCGAGAAGGAGCTCAAGACGGTGCTGCGGCATCTCGACAGCCAGCGCATCGTCTGGATCGAGGGTCTCCACCTGCCGCAGACGATCTCGCTCGCCGACCGCGGCGACGGCGTGCGCATGGCCCTGTGACGCGACCTGCCCGGCGCCCCCGCGCGCTTCCGCTCCTCGCCCTGGCGGCCCTGATCTGGGCGACGGCGGCCGCTCCCCCCTGCCCGGCGCAGGAGGGAAACGAGGAGCCTGCCGCCGGCGACGAGCCGATCCTCGGCGCGCCGGCCGGCTTCGCCGTCGAAGGGAGCCGGGCCGGGACCGTCCGGGCTCGCGAGGGCGATCGGCTCTACGCGGCGCCGGACGGCCGCTCGACGCCGATCGCGATCCTCGACTTCGATCTCGAGCTGGAGGTCCTCGAGCGGCGCGGCGACTGGGTGCGGGTCGTCTTCGGCGCCCGGCGGGGCTGGCTGCCGGCCCCGGCCTCGGGCGACGGGGCGACCGCCGGGGACCTGCCGCCGCCCGCCACGCCGGCCGCGGGCGGGGCGGACGGGGCCACCGCCGGACGCGCCGCCGGCGCCGACCCGGCCCGCCTGGAGCGCGCCCGCGCCATCCTCGGACACCGCGGCGAGCCCGCGCGCCTGGGAGCGTTCGACCTCTACACCGATCTCGACAAGCCGGGGCTGCTCGAGTCGCTGGACCGCGTCGCCACGAGCCTGCCCTACGCCTACCGCGAGCGCTACGGACTCGCCCTCGGCGGCGGCGGCGGCACCGCCGTCGCGCTCTTCGCCAAGGAGAGCCGCTACCGCGAGTACGAGCGGGACGAGGAGGACATCTCGACGCTCTCGGCGATGGGTCACGCCGGCTACGGGATCGCGGCGCTCTTCGTCGGCGGCCGTCGCTTCGAGAGCGTCGCGGCGCTGCTGGTCCACGAGCTGGCGCACCTGCTCAACCGCGAAGCGCTCGGCTCCGGCACGCCGGCCTGGCTGGAGGAGGGGGTCGCCAACGATCTCGCCTTCAGCCGCGTCGAGCGCTCGGGCCGCCTGGTTCCGGGGAGCCTCGGCGGCAGCTCCTACGTCGGCGAGGAGCGGCTACCCACCGCCGCCGGCTCGCGCACCGTGACGACCGTCCACCTCGACGGCGCCCTGGCCTCGCTCAGCGTGCTGCAGAAGGCGGAGCGCCGCGGCCGCCTGCTGCCGCTGGCAACGCTGGTCGAGCTGCCGTGGGTGGAGTTCGTGCGCCGGGAAGGGCGCGACCTGCGCTACATTCAGAGCGCCTTTCTGGTGCGCTACCTCCTGGACGGCGGAGACGCCCGCCGCGCGGCCCGGTTCCGCAGCTACTTGCTGGCGGTCTCGTTCGGAGCGAACGCCGATTCCGAACGGCTGCTGGCGGCGCTCGACACCGACTGGGACGATCTCGAGCGCGGCTTCCGCCGCTGGGTGCGGGCCCACCTGGGCAACCCCTGAGCCGGCCCGGGGTCCGATCGGCTCCCGCGTCCGTCGCGAGACCGAGCGCGTCCCGGCGACCCGGGATCCCCGGGGCGCGGTTATAATGCGCCGATGCCGAACCTGCCCAATCGCCAGGCCTCAGTGGACTCGCGGCGCATCGCGCTCGAGCGCGAGGTCGCGATCCGGGTTCCGGCCTTCAACTCCTTCGTCAAGGAGTATTCCACCAACATCTCGACCACCGGCATGTTCATCGTGTCGGAGAAGCCCCACTCGCCGGGCACCGTCTTCAATTTCGAGTTCAGCGTCGCCGACGACTGGAAGCTCATCCGCGGCAAGTGCCAGGTCGTCTGGACCCGCTACCGGAGCGAAGGGGAGGACCGGCCGGCCGGCATGGGGGTCCGCTTCACCGAGCTCGACGCCCAGAGCCGGCGGCTGATTCGCTGGATCGTCGAGAAGCACATCCGCGAGGGCGGCAAGCCCTTCGAGCTGGAGGAGCTGCGCTCGGTCGTGGACGAGGCGCTGGAGCAGGTGCTCGAGGCGGAGGCCGGAGAGGGCGCGACGGCAACCCGCGGCGTGGCCGGCGGCCGCACTCCGGCGTTGAGAACCGCGATCCACCGGGCGGCGGCGTCTCGCGAGGCGAGCACCACCAGCCGGCTCGTGCCGATCGTCGCCACCGCCTTCGCCATCGTCGCCGTCATCGGCCTGCTGTTCTGGCTCTCC
>JBFJMD010000002.1:0-28043 GCA_041634115.1 Thermoanaerobaculia bacterium
CGGGTAGCTCTCGGCGCCGATCACGGGTACCAGTGGAATCCCCAGACTGGCGCAGAGCTCTTCGATCCCGGGGTCCGCGTGGGCCAGGACGATCAGAAACTTCGCGCCCCGCTCGAGCACGAAGCGGCTCATGGCCGCCAGTATCTCCTCGGTCGGATCGTCCTGAAGCCCCTTCCGCTCCTGCTTCTGCCCGCGGAGGTAGATCCACCGCACCAGATGGCTCTGGAAGAAGAGCGGAAATCGCCTGTGGAGGTAGTTGGTCGACACCTTGACGGGAACGCCGCGGAGCTCGAGCCCGCCTGCCCGAACCGCGAAGTAGGGCTTGAAGTAGCCCAGATAGACGTTGTTGAGACGGTTGTCCAGCCGGTCGGTCTTGGTGAAGACGACGGCCACGAGATCGGGCTCGTAGAAATCGAACTCGCTCTTCAACAGCAGCCACTCCTGATCCGTACCGTAGCCGCTGACGCCGAGATTGAGCACCTCTGTTTCCGGGAGCATCCGCTGCAGCCGTTCGGTGAACCGCTCACCCGCTTCGACGTCGAATCCCCACACGAACGAGTCGCCGAGGAAGAGCACCCTGGGCCGGGTCTTCTGCAGATGGTCGTGGTCTCGAAACCCGAGATTGTTGTGCCTCAAGCTGATGAGACGGCTGCCCAGGAAGGTCCGCTCCTCGTTCTTCTTCGGGCGCCATCCGAGGAGCGGATCGTGCTCGTAGGCCAGATTTCTCTCGTCCACGTGAAGCGCGAGATCGAAAGACCACCTGCAATAGACCTCCAGCGCCAGAAGCCCGAGAAGCCCTGAGATCAAGAAGCTCGAAGCCAGCAGCATCAGCTTCTTCGCAAGGCCTCGTTTTGTTCGAGCCATCTGAATCCTGATTGCGACTCAACGTGAGGTTGCGACAAGGAGTCCACCCGACCGGCCGGACCCCGGCTCCGCGTGCCACAGAAACTCGCTCCCGACGGCGGGCGGCATCCTCTCACAGTCGGCCTCGAGGCAGAGGACGTGATCGACGCCGAAGTCGCTCAGAAGCTCCGCCGCCCCTTCCAGATGCTCGGGGCGGAAGAGCACGAAGCGCACATCCGGCCGTTGCAGCAGGAAGGGATAGACCCAGCTCCGGGTGGCGACCAGGGCTACGGTCGCGTCCGGCGGGATCGACCGGCTCACCTCGGTTACCCGGTCATCTCCAAAGTAGCGGTCGGCGTAGTAGAGGCGATCCCGCCCCCACTCCGACCGGGCCCAGATGCTCTCCGTGGCGAGCTGCTCCGGCCAGCTCGCGTAGAAGTGCCGGAGGAGAGGCTTCTGGCGATTGAAGAAGCAAGCGTAAAGGAGGATCAGGGCCGCCAGGAGCTGCACGAGGACCCGGGCCCCCTTG
Organism: Thermoanaerobaculia bacterium; assembly: GCA_041634115.1. Taxonomy (GTDB): domain Bacteria; phylum Acidobacteriota; class Thermoanaerobaculia; order Multivoradales; family JAHEKO01; genus JBFJMD01. The sequence continues at coordinate 1,373 of JBFJMD010000002.1, forward strand.
CGCCGCCCCCACCGCTCGAAGAGAAATGCGACCGCCGCGCCCGAGCTGCCGAAGAAGAGCGAGAAGAACCGGCCGTTCCAAGGCATCCAGGCCACCTGCCAGGCAACGATCACCGCGTAGGCTGCGAGCGCCGCCGCCGTCAGCCGCAGCAGTCGCGGCCCCCGCAGTGCCGCGAAGGCGAGGGCGGGCAGGACGATCACGAAACCCAGCGGCCCGAACCAGGAGATGTCCTCGTGCGGGAGCCAGGAGATCGAGAACTCCCATTCGGTCGTCCCGGCGTCGCCCCAGAACGGCGCGAGCCAGCGGTCGTAGCCGGCGGTCAGCCATTCCGTCGCCGACCGGCCGCTCACCCGGGCCACGAGCGGCTCGATCGGGCGCAGAAAGTGGGCGCTCTCGAGCAGGTAGCGATTCAGATTGGCCAGTGCGCCGATCGGTCCGTCTCCGTTCTGGTGCAGGCCCACCCAATCGGGGGGACCGAACCAGGTCCCGCTCACCCGTCGGTTGCGCGCGAAGAGCCAGATCTGGGAGAGGATCCCGGCCGGCACGAGCGCGAGTCCGACCGTCCAGGGGTGCGCCCGGATCGCTCGGGCCCAGTCGCCCAGGCCGTGCCGCCGCGCCAGAACGACCCCGAAAACGCCCGCAAAGGGCAACGCGAAGGCCGCAAAGGTCGTCTTGGCCGAGACCCCGAAGGAGAGGATCACGAGGAGCAGGGCCAGGTCGCGTCCCGAGGGCCGTCGCCAGAGCCGGCCGGCGGCGAGGAGGCTCGCGACCGCGGCGGCGGCAGCGGCCAGGTCGCCCTTCGTAGAGGTCGCCTGGAAGACCAGCTCAGGGAGGCTCGCCACGACCAGGGCTGCGGCGAGCGCGGCGAGCGCTCCGGCATGTCGGCGCGCGAACGAATACGTTCCCAGCACGATCGCCAGATAGGCCAGGAAGCTGAAGAGGGCAACGACGTAGTCGGTCCCGAAGCGGAGGAAGAGGTGAGACAGGATGTCGTAGCCGACCGGTTGGAAGACCTGATGCGGGTCGGTGTAACGGTCCAGAAAGAGCGTCCCCTCCTGCCGGAAGAGCAGCACCCGGGCCAGGTTGTAGCTCATGCTGTCGCTGTTGCCGGGCGGCAAGAGCAGGACCTGGAGGAAGAGGTACGAGCCGATGGCGGAGAGCAGGCCGGAAGTCCAGGGATGCTGGCGGATGAACTCCCAGCCGCGCGATGCCTCCCGCCGCAGTGCCGAGCGCTCCCTCACCAGGAGCCATGCCGCGGCGATTCCCAGCGCCGCTTCGGCCAGGGGCAACAAGGCCGGCACGCCGGCCAGGAACAGCGCCTGGATCAGGCCGGAGAGAAGCGCCAGGGTCAGCACGATCGCCGTCGCCGCGGCATCGGCCAATCCGGGGGCCGAGCGCCGCGCGAGCGCGAAGGCGGCCAGACAGAAGACGCCGATCTCGGCCAGGACCAAGGCCGGCCCGAGCGCTCCGGTCATGCGCGCGGCCTCTCCGGCTCGCCGCCGATTCCGCGAAGCGCTCCGGGTCTCTGTATGGCCAGGCCCGTCAGCTGTGGACGACCTCTTCGAGAATCGGTCGGAACCGTCGCGTGAAAGCGGCCTGTGAGAAGTCGCGGCGCACGATCTCGACCAGCTCCGCCGACGTCTCGCGCAGCCAGGCCGCGGGGCGCGCGGTCACCTCGTCGACGACCCGCCCGATCTCTTCCCGATCGAGTGAAGGCAGGGTCGTTCCCAGCCGATCCGTGTCGACGCCGGCGGCGTAGGCCGTCGCCAACGGCACGAGCCCCGCACCGGCACAGATCACCAGCGAGCCGTGCGACGAGGTCGGGCACATCGGCGCGATGACGAAGCCACAGCGCCTCGTGAGGTCGTTGAAGCGCTCGCCGCCGACCTCCACCCAGCCCACGGGATGGACGTTCGGGGTCTCGTAGAGCTCGCGCCGGAAACAGGCGACGAAGCGCTCTTCCCGGGCGAAGGGCCCGCAGACGTAGAGCTCCAAGTGCGGCCGCCGCTTGAAGACCTCCAGGGCCAGGTCGAGACCGCAGAGGATCTGGTCCCGGGTGCCAAAAAAGAGGAATCGCCGGCTGGCTTCTTCGAAGTCCTTGTCCGGCGGCTGCCCGATGAAGCGCTCGTCGGCGTGGTTGTGCCAGGTGTAGATCGGGCCGTCGAAGTAGCGCCGGAAGCGCTTCGTGCTCTCCTCTCCACCGAGACAGACGAGCGCATCGTAGCCGCGCAGAGCCTCCGTGGGGTAGGCGTCGCCGGCCCGCGTCTCGCGGATCTCGCATCCTCGCTCCTCGTTGACTTTCGAGATCCGCGCCCGAACGCACCCGTGCCGGAGCTGCGGATCGGGGGACGTGGCCAGGAAGACCTTGCGGGCTCTGCTCCCAAATTCGCGGGCCAGCGCGTGCGCTCGCCTTCCCTGCCCCAGCAGCAGATCGTACCGGTGCGCGACCCGGGTCTTCGCGTCGTCGTGATCGATGACGTCGACGACGAAGCCGAGCTCGTCGAGCATCCTGGCGATCTCCAGCCCACGCCAGCGATTCCCGTGCTTGAGAATCTGCGGCGAATCCGGATCCAAAAGGAAGGGCGCGACGAGGTAGCAGAGCAGGGCCCGCATCGGCCGTGTCGATTCGTCAGCCCCGCACACGTTCTCGAGCAGCAGGCCCCTGCCGAAGGCCAGGCGGTTGAACTTGTAGCGCCACCAAAGCGTCTTTCCGCCCCGCAGCCGGGCCACCAACAGACGCGCCAGTCCCTTGCTGAGGAGCCACGCGATGCCTTTGAGGCGCGAGTAGAAGCGAGGCACCGGCATATTCTCTCAGGAACCGGCCCAGCTGCCGCGGCCCGGTGCATGCGGGGGCCTTTCGGGGGAGCGCATTAGACTCGAAGGGCTCTGGGAGGACCTGTGAACTGGCTCAAGCCCAATTTTCTCGTCATTGGCGCGAGCAAGGCGGCGTCGACCTCTTTGAGCACGCTTCTCGGCAGGCACCCCGCGATCTTCTGCATCTCCCGTCCCGAGCCCAGCTTCTTCAATTCCACGCGCAACTATGAAGAGCTCGGCTGGCCCTGGTACGCGGGCCTTTTCACGGGTTCGGAGAGATTCGAATGGCGAGGCGAAAAGTCCAATCGGTATACGGAGCGGGAGCGTTTCCCCGGCACCGTCGAGCGCATCCGCCGCGACTTGTCCTCCGAAACGCGCTTCTTCTATATCGTGCGCGACCCGATCACGCGCATCGAGTCGATGTGGCTGCAAAAGCGCAGCCACGGTGCGCCGACCCATCACGAATTCGCCCGGGCCGTGCGGGAAGAGGACGATTGGTACGGAAAGCCCTGCAACTACCTGCGGCAGCTGGAGCCCTACTTCGACCACTTCCCACGAGAGAACTTTCTCGTGCTGTTCTTTGAAGATTTCCGGCGCGCCCCGGAGCAGACAGCGCGACAGGCCTTCCAATTCCTGGGCGTGAAGCCGACAGCAGACGTTGACGCCCGCTCGACCCACCTCAACCCGACTGCCGGAAGGTTGGGAGACACGGCTTCTCTTGGCCGCCTTCGGTCATTGCCGTTCTACGACCGGTTGCGAAGGACGTTGCCCACCAGTCTGCGCCACGCGATCAAAGAGCGCTACTTCCGGCGGCCGATGCGGGGTCGCCCCGAATGGCCTCCGGACCTGAGGCGATGGCTCTACGACCGGCTCGCCGAGGACACCGTGGCGTTTCTGCGAATGCAGGGCAAACCGGTCGACTTCTGGTCGCTCACCGAAGAGCCCCCTCTCCAAGCGTCTTCTACCGACTGTCCGTGAACACGGCGCTCAGACGTCCGAGACGGCGAAGCAAGGCGCGATAGCGTCCCCTGTAGGTCTGCGCCCGTCGCAGATAGGCGCCGAGATCGTGGCGATAGGACTGGAACTCGTCGCCGGCGCTCGGCCACTCGAAGTGCTCGAGGCGGCCGCGGCTGACATTGCGGTTGTGGATCAAGGGCGGTGACACGACCCGGTGGGCGCCTTCCGCCCCGACGCCGGTGTTGCGGACCAGGCCGCGGGTCGGCAACAGGTTGAGCCACCCCGCGTCGAGGCCGATCGCGGAGAGCATGATGTCCCAGTAGTCGACCCGGCCGGCGGCGGCCTCGCGCGCCAGGGTCGGGAGGCTCGGGTCCTCCGTTTCAGGTATCTCTTGAAGGCCGTTGAAGAGCCTTCCGAAATCTGGGAAGCGGCGCCGCGCCTCCCGCCACCGGTCCCGCCAGCTCGCCCAGCCCCAACAGCGGAACTGGCTGGTGCCGACCGCCGTGTGGAGGTACCCCCGGAAGTACCTCCTGGGAAGGATCTGATAGCCGCAGAGCGAGAAGATCCGCGGCTCCTCCGCATAGCGGGCGAGCCCCTGCCGCATGAACTCGTGGAAAGAGGGCATCGGCAGGCAGTCGTCCTCGAGGAAGATCACCGCTTCGTGCTCCTCGAAGATCCGGTCGATGTCCCGGGGGACCCCGGTGCAGCCGCGGTTGCGCTCGTGGAAGACCTCTTCGGTCTCGACCCAGTCGACCTCGCGGACCAGCCGCCGGCAGGCCTCGACCCCCGGTAGGTCCCCGTCGTCCCGCGGGCCGTCGATCACGGCGATCAGCCGCTCCGATCCCTGCGGCCGCAGGGCCTCCAGCACCTGCCGCAGCTTGACGGGCCGGTTGAAGCCGAAGAGGACGGTGGGCGGGGCGGGGCTCAGGGCAAGGGCCTCAGTGAGAAGCACCCCAGGGCGTAGTAGCACTGCTGCGGGCTCCAGGACCTCGCGACCGCCTCGACCTCGAGCGCCGTCGTCTGGGTGGTTGTTTGCCAGCAGTTGCCCCGGTTCTTCGTCCAGTAGGCCTCCGAGAGCGTCTCGAAGCCCGCGAGGAGCCGCGGCAGGCGCTCCTCGCCGTAGACCCGGAAGTAGGGAGCGCACACCGCATCCCGGCCGACGGGGATCGTGAGCAGCATCCGGCCGTCGGGCTTGAGGAGTGCCCTGAGCCTCGCCATCGCGGCCAGGTCGGCGTCCCGGCGGTCGTCTTCGACGCCGTAACGGCCCGAGAGACCGATGTGCTCCACCGTCGAGCAGTTGGTGACCAGATCGAAGGAGCCTTCGTCGAGCGGCAGCTCGAGGATGTCGCCCTGGACACATCGGACCGCCGGGTGCTCGTACGGCGGATCCGGGTGATGCAGGTCCACGGCGATCACCTCGTACCCGCGCAGCGCGGCGATCAGCGGCAGGTTGGTCCCGGCGGAGCCCAGGTCGAGGGCTCGACCCGGGCCGGAGAACATCTCGGCCGCGATCCAGCCCCACTCGACGGCGCGGTCGCCGACGAGGTTCGGGACGAGGACGCCGGCCGGTGGGACGCTCGACTCCCTCCTCCACAACCGCTTGAGGCCGTGGTAGAGCCAGTCGGGGAGCGGAACTTTGAGATTGGCTCGCTGCATGTCGATTAAGCGGTCGAAGAGATGATCTCCTCGTACCAGCTCAGGTACCGCTTCACCTGGAGCTCGACGTCGTACTCCCGCCGCGCGATCGCGGCGCACTCCGCCGACATCCGCTGGCGACGCTCTTCGGAGGAGAGCAGCTCGACGAGCCTTCGGGCCAGGGCCTCCGGATCCCCGGAGGGTACCAGATGCCCCGTCACCCCTTCGCGGACCTGCTCGGGGATGCCGCCGACCTCGGTGGCCACGACCGGAGCGCCGCAGGCAAAGGCCTCCAGGATCGTCGTCGGGAAGTTTTCCGCCTCCGGCCTCGCGGCGTGGGCGTAGACGTCGGCAGCTTGATAGTGGCGGGCGACACGGGCCTGGTCGTGCTCGAAGCCGGCGAAACGGACCGCGAGCGACCCGTGCTCCTCGGGATCCGCCCGCTCCCCGAGGACGAAGAGCATCAGCTTCTTGCCTGCGAGTCTCTGGCTGGCGATGCCCATCGCCTGCTCAAGCCCCGGAACGTCCTTGAACCGGTTGCGCCGGCCCCCGTTCGCCACGGTGAGGACCACCGCGACATCCTCCTCGATCCCCAGGTCGCGGCGCGCCTCCGCCTTCGGCGCCGGCCGAAAGACGCCCAGGTCCACCCCGTTCGGGATGACACGCCTGGCGATGGTACCGGGGGCGAGCATCGAGGCGGCCACCTTGTTCATCAGCCACCCCGACGGCGTCAGCACGTGGAGCCGGCTGCGGGCGTAGATCCGCCGCTTTCGCCTCCAGTTGAACGCCGTGCCGTCGCGCTCGAGCGAGGGGTAGATCGTGAGATCGGGGCAGCGGCCGCAGCCGGTGCGCCAACGCTCGCAGCCGAGGGTGTACGCGCAGTGCCCGGTCAGCATCCAGGTGTCGTGCAGGGTGAGGCAGACGAGTGCCCGCCGGCTCAGCTCGGGCAGGAACTCCAGGTCGAAGTACCTCCCGTGCAGATTGTGGAGGTGGACGATCTCGGGCCGCTGCGGCGGCAGGTCGAGAAGACGCCGGGAGCCCGGGAAGTGGAAGTCCTCATGGCCAAGGAGCCGGTCGATCCCGGGCCGGCCCTCGGACACCGCGGTCACGAGGCGCCGCACCCTCCAGAGGCCGCGAACCCTCTTCTCGACGGACCGGAGGCGCTCTTCGAATCGCCCCATCGCCCGCGCCCACGGCGGCCGCGGCCGCCCGATCTGGATGGGTAGGACCCCCGGATCGCCGGTGACCGGCCGGGCGACCGCGAGCCAGGAAGTGTGACCCGCGTCCCGGAACCCGCGCATGAGGTCGCAGGCGACGCGGTGCGCCCCGCCGCCGGCGTCGGACGGGCTGACCTGGAGGATTCGCATCGCTGCCGGCCGCTGGAAACCCTCAGCCCGGAGCGCCCGAGCACTCCGTCGCGAGGAGCTCGCGGTCGATCGCATCCAGCAGCCCGGCGCTCACCGTGGAATCGAACTTGCGGGCGAAGAGGGCCGAGGACCCTGCCAACCGCGGGAGATCCGCGGAATCCAGCACCGCCGGAGGCCGGGTGCCCGCCGCACGGGCCCTCTCACGATCCCAATCCACGAATCGCAGGTCCTTTCCTGCCGCTCGCTCGGAAAATGGAGAGTTGCCGACGATCGTCTGGATGAAGATCTCGTCGGGGATCCGGACGTGGTGAAAGAAGCGGACGAAGCTCCGGTGCTGGGAGACGAAATCGTGGATGTGCCGGACGCACTCCCGGGTCAGACACCAGTAGGCGTTGCCGCCGTAGGGTCGGAATCCGGCGGGGAATCTCCGCTTCGGCCGAAATCGGCGATTCAGGTGCGCCCAGATCCAGGTCAGGAGCCGGGAGTCGAACTTCGCCTTGCCCGGATAGCTCACCGGCCGGCCGAAGAGGCGAAAATGCCAGCGCTCGATGCGGTCCATGCCGCCGCTTCCGAACCTGCCGCCGCCTTTCCACTCGTCGCGCGGCATCGGCGAGAAGACGATGAACTCGCGATCCGTGTCTTCGAGAAAGAACCTCTCGATCTCGGCGACCGGTTTGATCGGATAGTCCTGCCCCGTCAAGAGGATCGCGTACCGGAAGTCGATCCGCTGATCGACGAGATGGCGGATCCCCTTGAGGGTCGCCCGCACGTGGCCGAAGTCCCCCCAGTGGCAGAGGTGACGCGGCAGGAAGACGACGTTCTCCCGCCCCGCCAGCGGCGCGCGCATCCGCTCGAAGACTTCCGGCTCGGTCTTGCGGTCGACGTGAATCAGGAAGAGCGCACGCGGGCTGTCGAGCCGCCGCACGAGCCGCACCAGCATCTCGGGCAGCTTGTAGGCCGAGATGACGTAGGCGAGCTTCATCGCCGGCGCGACACCAGTTGCATTCAGACACTCGGGCGCCGCTCGAGGGTCCACTCCAGCAGCGGGCTCACGGCCATCTTCCAGGAGCCGACGAAGTCTCCTTTTGCCGAGCCGCCCTCGCCCGGATCGACGACATGAAAGGCGACCGCGTCGGGCGCCTCGGCCTCGCGGATCGTGGCGCCGGACAAGAGAGTGACGATCTGGGCACCGGCGATCAAGGTCCCCTCGGCCAGCAGGTTGCCGGGGATCCAGGCGGTCGAGACGTAGCTGCCCGGATCGGGCAGCTCGCGCCATCTCGGGTGGGTATCCATCGAGATGAAGACCCTCACGCCCTCCTCGTTGCCGACGACGATCTCCGGGATCATCGGCAGCTCGCGGCGCAGGACCTCGAAGACGACTTCGACCCCAACCGGCTTGCGAACGTCCACGGTCTCGACCGTCCGCCCCTCGCCGTCCACCACCCGCACCGAGCGGATCCGCACGAGCTCGTTCCCCGGCGCCGCCCCGGGGTCATCCCAGCGACGCTCCGCGGTGGTCCCGAGATCGGACTGGAGGTACTGCGCCATCACCCGGTCGGAGGGGCCGTCGTCCACGATCCGCCCCTCGTCCAAAAGGATCGTCCGGTCGCAGAGACGCGAGATCGCCGGCATGCTGTGGGAGACGAAGATCACGGTGCGGCCCGACTCGCCGAACTCGTGCATCTTGCCCAGGCACTTTCTCTGGAAGCCGGCGTCACCCACCGCCAGCACCTCGTCGATCAGCAGGATCTCCGGTTCCAGATGCGCCGCCACCGAGAAGGCGAGGCGCACCCGCATGCCGGTCGAGTAGCGCTTGACCTGGGTGTCGATGAAGCGCTCGACCCCGGAGAAGGCCACGATCTCGTCGAACTTGCGGTCGATCTCGGCCTTGGTCATGCCGAGGATGGCGCCGTTGAGGAACACATTCTCGCGCCCGGTGAGTTCCGGGTGAAAGCCCGTGCCGACCTCGAGCAGCGAGCCCACCCGGCCGTAGATCGTGGCCTCGCCTTCGGTGGGGTCGGTGATGCGCGCGAGAATCTTCAGCAGCGTCGTCTTGCCCGCCCCATTTCGCCCGATGATTCCCAGGACCTCCCCCCTGGCCATCTCGAACGAGATCCCACGAAGGGCCCAGAGGATCTCATCCTCGCCCGGGCCGCGCAGGGTCGCGCGCAGGTAGTCGAAGGGCGAGGCCAGCGCCCGGGTGATCGACCGCCCGAGGCCGCCCTGGCCTTCGCGGCGGGCGCCGATCCGATAGCGCTTGCCGAGGCTCTCGGCCCGGATGGCGACGTCGCTCACAGCAGGTCCACAACGGTGCGCTCGGTGCGCCGGAAGACCAGCATGCCCGAGACCAGGAGCAGGAGCACCAGCAGGCACGGCACCAAAGCCTCGATCCCGGGCCGCTGGCCGGTGCCCAAGAGCGCCCAGCGGAAGCCCTCGATGACCCAGAAGAGCGGATTGAGCTCGTAGATCGCCTGCCAGCTCTCGGGGATGAGGCGCGCCGAATAGGCCACCGGCGTGGCGAACATCCAGACCTGGAGGCCGTACTCGGTGACGTAGCGCAGGTCGCGGAAGCGGACCGTCAGGGTGGCGTTCCAGAGGCCGACGCCGAGCGCGGTGGCTACCGCCAGGACGACGAAAGGCGGCAAAGCGAGAAGCCGCCAGGAAAAGCCGAAGCCGTAGTAGAGCATCATCCCGGAGAGGATCAGCATCGAGACCGCGAGGTCCACGATGCCGGTGAAGATCGAAGAGACCGGTACCAGCAGGCGCGGGAAGTAGACCTTGGAGATGACGTTCATCTCGCTGACGAGGCTTCCGGCCGAGGCCTTGGCAGCGGTCGAGAAGAACCTCCAGGCGAGCAGCGCCGTGTAGGTGAAGATGGGGTACGGAACGCCCTCCGACGGCAGCTTGGCGAGCTTGCCGAAGACCAGGGTGAAAACCACCATCATGACCAGCGGCTGAATCAGCATCCACAGCGGCCCCAGCGCCATCTGGCGGTACCGGGCTTTGATGCTTCGGGCGGTCAGGTACCAGAGCAGCTCCCGGTAGTCCCAGAGCTCACCGAGTGCGAGATCGCCCCAGCCGCGGCGCGGCAGGATGCGCGTTGGGGAAGGCGAGGGGGGAGAGTGCAGAGGCCGAGATGCTTCGATTTCCATAAGGCAGATTCCGGGAACGGCGGCGATTATAGTCGGCGGCTTTCTACAGGCCGGCTATTTTCGGGAAGAGCGAGTCGCCGGGCAGTCCCAGGAGGGAGTCGAGCCGCTGCGCTACGGCGGTCGCCACCCGATCGGCGCCCTGCTCGTTGAAGTGGACGTCATCGTAGAAGACCGAGTCGTCCTTCGGCAGCAGCGCGGCGAGATCCAGGCAGCCGACCTCTCTCTCGAGACAGACTGCGAGCATCACGCTGTTGTAGCGATCGAGACCCTCGGCCAGGGCCCGGTTGGAGTAGAAGACACCACCCTCGCCGTGGCCCAGCCAGAGGAGGCGGTCGAGCTCCGGCGGCAGGTCGGGCCTCCAGATGGAGGGCTGGGTCAGAAACAGGAGCTCGATCCCGTGGCCTTCGGCAAGATCGACGATGCGGTCGAGGTTGCGGCGGTACTCTCCCAGGGCGGAGTCGAGATCGGGCAGTGCGTCTACCAGGGGTCTTGCTTGCTGCCGCTTGCTACGGGCTTCGATGAGGTGACGGCCGGTCCCCTCATGAGCCAGGATCGTACCGGGACCGCGACCGGCGCGGCGCGATTCCAGTCCGTCCTTCGCCTCCCGCACCAGCCGCCAGAGCGCGGTCTTCTTGTGCCACGGCCGCCCGGGATCGAACGTCGCATACCAGAAGGCCTCCGGGACCCGTTGGAAGGCGAGCCGGAGCTGGTTTCGTCTTCCAGGCTCGAGATCGAGAACGGAAGGGTTGTACGACTCACCCTGCCTCAGCCGCAGCAGGAGATCGTTGACGCCCATCAATAGCACGATCGTTCTCAGACGCGGAAGCTGGGGTGGAAGGTGCTCGACGTGGAGGAGCTGCGAGCGCGAGTTCTTGCCGCTCCTGCCACCGTTCCCGACCCAGACCGTAGGTCCGCCACGCTGGTTCAGCTTGTGCTGAACGAGCTGCGGCCAGGCCTCGGCCTGATCCAGGACCTGGCACTCCGCGGTGCTCCCCCCGAGCACGAGAATGGAGACTTCGGCCTCCCCGGTCCACTCGTCGCCGCGAAGCCCCAGAGAATTGGTGCGGTAGACGGACTCTCCAAGGACGCCCGGCAGCGCCTCCGGATCGGGCCGGAGAATCCGGTGCAGGTTGGGCTGGTGGACCTGGAAGTACGGGTTGGGCGGCCAAAGGACTCTCAGCGCCAGCTCGGCCGCGGCGAGAGCGACGAGCGTGGCGCAGATCGCCAGGACCCAGGGCCCGTGACGAATCCCCGATGCGGCGCGATCAGGCAATGCAGCGGACGACCGCCATTACGTGGACGGCTTGCGCAGCCACCCCGGCAGGCCCAGTCCGCGCCTCAGGATGCGCAGGAACCGACCGCTCCATGGGTGGAGGACGGCGAAGGTGTCGAGGCGGCGCGAAAGCCGCGTCTCCCGGTTGCGCACCAACCCTCCCTCCGCCAACCGGTGGGTGGCGTCGCGAATGAAGAACAGGTACGGCTTGCCGCCGGCCAGCGCCAGGTTCTCGCGGCCCTCGGCCCGGATCCCCTCGACGCCCTCTGGATGGTGGCTGTAGTCGTGCTGCTGGTGGACGGCGCGCACGGCGTCGGTCAGGTCGACGAGCGGCAGCCCGAGCGCGCGCACCCGATAGAGGGTCCAGTTGTCCCAGCGCGGCCGGCCGATCGCAAGGTCGGGCATCTCGAGCCGGGCCACGAGCGCGCGCGGGAAGACGAAGTAGTCGATCGCTACGTCGCGCTGCAGCCGGCCCCCCGCGGCGACCCGCCGGTCGAGCTCCGCCCGCCAGTCGGCGGCGAAGTCGAGCTCTTCGCGAAGGTCCAGCTCGGTCCGCCGGCCGACCGCCAGGTACTCCGGGAAGGGGATCCGCCCGACTGCCGCGGGGAGATCGCTCTCCAGGAGGATGTCGCCGTTGACGTAGCAGAGCGTGTCGCTCTCCGCCAGCTCCGCCGCCTGCTCGAAGAGGCCGTTCATGAGAGCGGCGCCGTGGCGGTTCTTGCGCACCTCGGGCACGTGCCGGGCGCCGATCTCGGCGGCCATTTCGTCGGTGCCCCCCGCAGTGCCGAAGAGGAGGATCTTCGGTCTCGGCTCCAGCCGCGCCCAGCTTCGCACCGCGTTGCGCTGGATCACCCCAATGTGACCCCGAAATGGCTTGAAATGCGAGAAGAGGGTCAGCATCCGGGTCGACTATAGTGGCCAGCTGAGCTTTTTGACCAACCTCCTTGCGCCCGCCACCGCCCGCGCCCTCAATTCCTGTCTGCGTCCGTAGCGCCGATTTTCGCGCCGGAACGCGTCCACCGCTGTCGCGTTCTCCGGCACGGCGAGCCAGTTCGCGAGTCGGCGGTGCGCCCAGCGGTAGAGCTCCAGGTCCAGGAGATTTTGAGCCGCGACCGCGCTCTGGACGGTTTCGGAAAAATCGGCACGCCGCGACCTTCTTGCGGCGACGTTGCGCGGCAGGTAGCGAATGTCGCCCCACCCGAGCACCGTCTTCATCAGGACGAGCGAGGCGTCGAACTGCTCGACGATGCCGACCCCCGAGAATCGGCTCTCCACGTTCTCCTTGGCTCGCTCGAGCATCTCGGCTCCGCAGGCGCCGAAGGCAACGTCCTTCTCCAGGCCCGAGACCAGCCGCGTCTGTCCGTTGTCCATCTCCCTGGAGACGCCGCTCGTCACGTATTCGTCGAGCGTCATCTCGCACGCGCGGAGGTGCAGAGGATGCTGCGGCGCCTGGCGCACCATGTGGAAGTGCGAGATCGCCCGCTCGAAGGGATCGCGCAACATCGTGACGTAGGTCGAGTCCTGCGGCAGCAGCTCGTGCAGCCCGAAGCGATAGTGGCCCCGGATCAGCTCGATCCGGCGCTTCTCGGCTTCGGGGGCGTCGGTCAGCTTCTCGACCGCCTGCGCGACTCCCCCACCGTAGCCGTAGATCTTGAAGATACCGTCCGGCCGATACTGGCGATCGAGCACCTCGCCCAGCGTCCTGCCGGCCGTCTTCGGAATGTGGATGAAGATCACGCTGTCGGCGGGCATCCGCACCTTCTCGGCTCGGCTCAGGCCGCGTCCGCCCGCCAGCGCTCGGCGTTCCGGTCGTGGATCTCGGCGAGGATCGCCGGCACGTCCTAGCGCGGCCGCCAATGTGGGTCGGCGCGCTCGAAGCCCGAGCAATTGCTGCGCCGACCGTTGCCCAGGCCGTGGAAGTGGGCGGCCGCCTCGGAGCCCCTCACGCCGCACCCTCGATCGAAGGTCGGATGGCCTCGAGCGGGAAGCCCCTGGTCGGCTCGTCGTCAGACATTCTGCGAGAATATACATTCTCCGGGCGCCAGCGAGCTTCAAAGCCGTGCTGATCTCCTACAGCCATCAGTTCTTGTTCATCCACGTCTACAAGGTCGCGGGTACCAGCATACGGCGGGCACTCGCTCCGTTCGCGCATCGGCCCGAGCAGAAACTCGTCAATCGCATGCTCCGCAAGCTGGGGCGCGATTCCGGCCTGCCGCTCTCCCGCTACCGCGTCTTTCCCCCGCACGCCAAGGCCCGGGAGTTGCAGGCCCGGCTGCCGGCAGATGTCTTCACCGATTTCTTCAAGTTCGCCTTCGTCCGCAACCCCTGGGACTGGCAGGTCTCCCTCTACCACTACATGCTCCAGAAAGACACTCATGGCCAGAATCCCCTCGTCGAGGCCTTCGAGAGCTTCGACGCCTACGTCGAGTGGCGGGTGAGTGAGGACCTGTGGCTGCAGAAGGAGTTCGTCACCGACGAGCGCGGCCGGCTGCTGGTCGACTTCGTCGGCCGGTTCGAGCGCCTCGAAGGAGACTTCGGCCGCGTCTGCCGCAAGCTGGGGATCGAGACCGAACTGCCCTACGTCAATCCGTCGAGCCATCGGGACTATCGCACCTACTACTCCGCCCACTCGCGGCGGCTGATCGAAGAGCATTTCGCCGAGGACATCGAGCTCTTCGAGTACGAGTTCGATCGCGGGTAAGCAGGCTACGGCACACGGTCAAGGATGACCAAGGTCCTCTACATCGCGGGGTGCGGCCGCAGCGGCAGCACTCTCCTCGAACTGATCCTCGGCTCGCTCCCGGGTTTCGTCCCCACCGGGGAGCTGCGGCGGATCTGGGAGGCTGGATACCGCAAGAACGTGCTGTGCGGATGCGGGTCTCGCTTCGAGGACTGTCCCTTCTGGAGAGAGGTCTCGGCCCGGCAGCCGGCGTTCGCGGATCGGTCCGCGAGGCGCAGGATCGAGCGCGAGGGCCGACGGCTCGTGCGGATCCGGAACATCCCTCGACTGGCGCGGGGCGCGCACCGTGGGGACTCGGACGAACGGCGGTTCTACCTCGAATCCCTTCGCGGGCTGTACGAAGCCGTCCAGGCCGCGTCGGGCGGCGAGGTGGTCGTGGACTCGTCCAAGAGCCCTACCTACGCCTTCTTGCTGGCGAGCATCCCGGAACTCGACGTGCGCTTTCTGCACCTGGTGCGAGACAGTCGCGGCGTCGCCTACTCCATGTCCCGACGCAAACTGGATCCCGGGATCCCCCCCGGTCAAGATGCCCTCATGCCGCGAACCCCGGCCTCCCGAAGCGCGCTGGACTGGAGCCTTCGAAACGCCCTGTCCGCCGGTCTGCGCTGGACATCCCGACCCCGTGCGCTCTTGCGGTACGAGGACCTGGTTCGCAGCCCGGCCACCACCCTGACCCGGAGCTTGCACTCGCTCGAACTCCCTAAGGCCGCAGAAGAGGCGGCTCGGCTCGGGCCCATCGAACTGGGCCAGAGCCACTCGGTCATCGGGAACCCCGTGCGCTTCCATCGCGGACCGCTGGAGCTCCGGCTCGACGACGAGTGGAAGCGGCGAATGCCCCTGCGCGCCAGGAGGCTGGTCACCCTCCTGACCTCTGCCCAGCTCGCTTCCTACGGCTACGCGCTCGGCCAGCGAAACTAGAAGAACCAGACTCCGACCCGGATGGTGTCGTTGTTCTGCAGGAAGAGGTCCTGATCCTTGCCCTTCTGGATCTTCTTGAGGTTGACCTGGATCGTCTCCTGGCCCTCTTGGGTCTGACGGATCACGGTGACCTTGCCCAGGTTCGCGCGCTCGGTCGGCCCGCCGGCCAGGGTGATCGCCTGGAGCACGGTGAGCCCCGAAGCGCTGCTGAACTCGACCGGCCCCGGGCGGCGGACGGCGCCGCTCACGTAGACGGTGAACTGCTGCGCCTTGGGAACGACGACCCGGTCGCCGGGCTCGAGCGAGACGTTGGCCGAGAGGTCGCCTTCGTTCAGCAGGCCCTGGGCGTCGACCTCGATCCTCTGCGCCTGGCCGGTCTCCCCCTGGCGCAGGACCAGGATCTTCTGGTCGGGGGAAGCCCGGTCCGAGAGCCCGCCGGCGGCCCAGATCACCTCGAGCAGCGACTGGCGTCCGAGAACCGGATAGACACCCGGCCGGACGACGGCGCCCTGCACCGTCACCCCGTAGCTGCCGTACTCCTCGACCACGACGAGCACCTGGGGCTGGGTGACGAGCTGCTGCTCGCGCAGCGCGGCGGCGATCTTCTCCTCGGCCTCGGTGGCAGTCAGCCCGGCGATCCCGACCCGCCCCAGCAGCGGCAGCGCGATCTGGCCGTCGCCCTGGACCCGCGTCTCGCGGTCGAACTCGTCGACGCCGAAGACGTCGATGCTGACGACGTCCCCCGGCGCGATGCGGTACTGCGAGGGGTCGCTCGTCTGGGCGCTGCGTCCGGCGCCGAGCAGCGGCGCGGGAGACGAGGGAGCCGTCGCGGGCGCCCGGGGAGCCGCCGGAGCGGGCTCCGGGGCACCCGCCGCGCCGATCCGAAGAGTCAGGACCTTGCCCTCGACCCGGACGGAGTAGACCGCCTTCTCCCGGGTCGTCACTCGGACCTCGGTCGAGGGTCGATCCCCCTTCCTCGCGGCCGCGAAGACGACCGTCGCCACCGGCCCCCGCTCGGCGGCCAGGTTCGTGAGCGAGCGGCCCGGGCGGGCGTCGATCAGCTCCAGCAGGATCTGACTCTCACCCTCGGAGCGGGCCGTCCATGCCGGCGGCGCCGTCGAGACGATCTCGACTTCGGCGCCGGTCGGGGTCTCTCTGAGCGTCGCGCCGGAGATCTCGATCGCCTGCGCCTGTAGGG
The DNA here is from genome assembly GCA_041634115.1 of Thermoanaerobaculia bacterium. GTDB lineage: Bacteria > Acidobacteriota > Thermoanaerobaculia > Multivoradales > JAHEKO01 > JBFJMD01. The sequence goes on from JBFJMD010000002.1 coordinate 17,427, forward strand.
CCGGTCCGAGGGTCGAAAGCGCGAGTGCGACGAGGGCCAGCGTGCGGGCGAGTCTCGGAATTCCGATCATGAAGGTCTCCATGCGCGAGTTGTCAGGTCCAGGGCGACAGCTCGCCGGTGCCGATGGTGACGCCCCCGGTGCCGATCGCCCCGAGACCGAAGCTCTGCCGGGTAAAGCTCAAGAAAAGCCGGCTCACCGTGACCGAGCGGTCGAACTGCGGCAGGCTCGAATCGTACTTCGTGCGCGTCGCCCCGACGCCGAAGCGGACGCCCCGCAGGGCCACGAAAACGTCGCCACCGAAGGCCTCGAAGTCGTCGGCACGGGCCGCACCGGCACGGTCGAACGAGGCGAAGCTGAGATCGCCCGCTTCGACGAAGATCCGCGCGTTCACCCGCGAGCCGAGGTTCGTCCGCAGCCCGATCCCGTAGCGGGTGTCGTCGAAGAACGGCGACGCCGCCTGGAACGAGAAGGCCCGGTTCCGGTCCGCGAAGAGCTGCACGCCGAAGCGAGTGGTGGCCGCCCAGTTCGCGCGGATGTTGCCTCGGACTCCGTCGTCCTGACGGCGACCCGGACCGCGGCCGATCTCGAGGCTCTGGGAAGCGACCAGCGCGCTCATCGACCAGAGCGGCCCGCCGTGCCGAAGGGTCAGGACGACGGCTTCTCCCTCGGTGGCTCGCAGATCGTCCCGGTTCTCGAACTCGGCCTCGTAGACCTGGAAACCGAGGCCGACCTGCAACCCCCGCACGAATCGATAGCGCCCACCGATCGTGTACCGGGTCTCGTCGCGGTCCAGGGCGGCCAGCTGCAGCAGCTCCTCCTGGCCCTCGCGGATCACCCGGTGGCGGCTGCTCTCGGCCTGGCCGAAGAAAGAGAAGGCGCCGACCAGGCTGATCCCGATCTCGAAGCTCGCCCGCTCGCGGCGCTGATTCACCCGCTCCTCGAACTCGCGGCTGAAGAACCGGATGCCGTCGTCTCGGGTCACCGTGGCCTCGACGCTCGTCCTCCCCGCGCTGCCGAAGAGGCCCAGCCCGAGGCGGCCGTTGAGCCGCCGCCGCTCTTCTCGCTCCTGCCACCAGGCGTACTCGGGCAGCGCGTGCGCCGCCAGCGAGAGGCCGCTTCCGACCGGCAGATAGGCTCTCAAGCCGGCCCCGAAGCTGGCGGTGAAGTCGGTGCCCCGACGCCTTTGGGGCCGTTCGCCGAGCACGTTCTCGCTCCCGAAGTCGTTGACCCAGGCGATGTCGCGCAAGCTCAGCCAGGGGTTGATGTAGACGCGGCCGACCTGCCAGCGGGCTTCCTGGATGGCGCCGTCGATCCGCTCCTGCTCCGACCCCGCGTCCAGGTCGAACTGCCCGGGCGAGGTGTACTGGGCGACCTGGGCCCCGACGACGGCCGGGGTCAGCCACAGGAGTGCGAGCACGAGGGCCCCCGGCGGGTCCCGCCTTCCGCGTCGCGCGCCCCTCACCGGCATGGCCGCGAGTCTACCGCTTCTCGCGGAACCCGTCAGTGCTCGAGCTCCTCGGCCCCGTCCTCGTCCGCGTCCACGCCGTCGGTCTCGGCATCGAGCACTTCGACCTCGGTGATCTCGATCACCTCGCGGCCGTCGCGATAGCGCGTCGCCGCCGCGACGCGCTCCTCGCGACGCTGGAGATCCTTGAGAAACTCCGGGGTCTCGGCGCCGGCACCGGCTCGCGCCGGCCGCTTGTGGCCGGAGGCCCCGCGCTTCGAGCTCGAGCTCTCGCGACGCTTGACCCCTTTCTTACGGCGGTGGCCGCGGCCTCGGCGCACCGCGAAGCCCGCCGCCGTGACCAGGGCGGCGGACATCACCAGGAATGCGAGGACCGCGGTCCAGGGCCGACCGGCGGAGGCCGGGGCCGGGGCCCCCGCCGTAGCCTCGTGCGGCGTCGACTCGTCCGGGGCATCCGCGCCCTCCGGCGCCTCGAAGGCCGCCGGCGCTGCGGGCTCGGGGCTCGGCGCCGGCGCCTCGTCCTCCGCGCGCGGTCGCTCGGCCGCCGCGGGGGAGGCGGCCTTGGGTGCGGGCGCCGGCTCCTTCCGGGGGGGTCGCCGCGGGGGGGGCGGGGGCAGCGCTTCGAGCCGCAGCGAGACGGTGCTCTCGCCCGGCTCGACGGTCAGCCGGCGGCTCATCGGCCGGAAGCCCTGCTTGCGGAGTGCAATCCGATAGTCGCCCGGCGGGATGTCGCGGATCGTGAGCAGCCCTCTGGCGTCGGTCTCGCCCAGCAGGATGCCCTCCCACTCGACCTCGACGCCGGGCTGCGACACGATCTGCAGGGCCCCCTTGCCCGCGGCGGGAGCGGCGAGCAGCAGCAGAAGCGCTGGCAGGAGGCCGGACATCGGATGCGCCACGAGTTTAGGTTGGCGCCCGGCGAAAGATCAATTCGGTGGGGGCGAGGCGCGCCGACGCCTCAGCCGCTGCTCGCGCCGCTCGAGGGACCGCTCGAGCTGCTCCCTCGCCGCGGGCTCCCGCGGCCAGATCGCTTCGACCTGCTCGAGCCGGGCGCCGCTCGAGAGAAGCACATCGAGGGTGATGTGGCCCAGGCCCGGGTTCTTTTCCAGCGCGCTGGCGAAAAGGGACATCGCTCCTTCGAGGTCGCCCACCCGCAGCCGCGCGTTCGCCGCCCGCCATTGGTAGTTCGCACTGCGTGGATTGAGCGCCAGAGCCTCGCCGTAGGCCGCGACCGCCTCCTCTTGCAGGCCCACCAGCTCGTAGAGCTGCGCCAGCTCCCGATGGTACCGCCAAGAGTAGGGGTTGAGCGCGACCGAGCGCTCCAGGTGCTCGCGCGCCGCGGCGAGGTCCTGGCTCGCCACGTCGTCTCGCGAGAGCAGGCCGAGCCGGAAGTGCAGCTCCGGGTTTCGCGAATCGAGCCGGAGCGCCGAGCGCAGACCCTCGACTCCCGGTTCCTGGCGGACCGTCTCGAGTGCCGCGAGCCGGAGCCCCGTCGAGCCGGCCGCGAGCAGCAACAGCACTGGCACGACGGCCCGGGTCAGGACCCGTAGGGTGGTTCCGGCTCGCCGGGCGGTCGCGGTTCGCGGCTCGATCTCGAGGCCCCACGACGCGCCCACGACCGCCGCGAAGATCACCAGGTTCGTCGGGATCTGCAGGTTGAAATCGACCAGGCTGTGGACGAGGATCGCGGCGATCGCCCCCGAGGAGCCGAGCGCGAACGCCGCGGTCCACGGGTCGTCCGCGACCAGCCAGGTGCGAGCAGCGCGGACCGAGCGCCACCCGAGGAAGGCCCAGAACGCGATCGCCAACGGAATCCCCCACTCCGCCGCGCTCTGCAGGTAGTCGTTGTGGGCGTGGTGGTAGCGCCCCTTGAGGTTCACGGTCTGGAACGGGCGGAAACGCCACTCGTACATCCCGGGACCCACTCCGGCGATGGGGCGCTCGGCGATCATCGTCAGGGTGTCGCGGTAGACCTCGCCCCGATGCTGAAGCGACAGCACGCCCGACTTCGCGACCCCGACGCCGGCCGCCGTCGCCATTGCCAGCCCGATGAGCGCCGCGGCGGCGAAGGTCCGCTTCGAGAGCGCGCCCGACGCGAGCGCGCCTCTGCGGCGCAGTGCCGCGAGCAGCACGATCCAGGTGATCGCCGCGATGCCGGCCACGGTCCCGCCGTGCGACTCCGCGCGATGGACCGCGTAGGCCATGAGACCGGCGGCGCCCAGGATGGGGAGAGCCGCCAGGGCCCGGAGCCAGCGCCAGCCCCGCCGTTTTGCGACGAAGGGCGCCGCCGCCGCGCCCAGCGCCAGGGCGAGGCACATGTTGACGAGGCCGGCGAAGTGATTGGGGTTGATCAAGGTGCCGATGGCCAGGTGGCTCTGGATCTCCGGGTTCCGGGCGAGCGCCGCGACGGTTCCGCGCAGCTCGAGAAGGGCGAACCCGGCCTCGCAGACGCCGACGAGGATCAGGAAAAGCAGAAGGAGCTTCGCGGCCGCGCGGCTCGACGCCCCCAGCCAGAGGCCGATCGCGAGCGCCAGCCAGCCGGCCGCGAGGTGAACGTAGCCCTGGGCGGCCAGAGTCGGCCGAAATGCCGCCTGGACGAAAAGCAGGGCGCCGAGCAGAACCAGGGGGACCCACCAGCGCCCGTCGAGAACTTCGAGCCTGAGGCCGAGAAAGGCGACCAGTCCGGCCGCGGCGAGCGCCAGGAAGAAAGCGTAGAGCGCCGGCAGCGGCGTGGCGCCGAAGCGCAGGAGGCTCCAGACGAGCGCCGCGCCGACCAGGACCGCGACGAGCGCCGGTAGGGCGGCACGTCTCCACATGGTCGCCGGGGGCCAGGGTTCGGCGCTGGCCTAGGAGCTCGCCGACCCGGTTGGAGTGCGGGTCCGGTCCGCCCCGTATCCGCCGTAGTAGTCGTACGAGTAGCGGCCGCCGTACTCGATGTCGGAGTACTGGAGATCGTTGACGACCACTCCCAGGAGCTTCGCCCCGACCCGCTCCACCAGGTGGGCGGACCGGCGCACGGCCTGCCGAGGCGTCTTGCGCGCGCGCGCAACGAGGACCACGCCATCGGTCTGGCGAGCCAGGAGCAGGGCGTCGGAGAGGCCCAGGAGCGGCGGGCTGTCGATCACGATGTGCTCGAAGTACTCCTGGAGCAGCGTCAGCCCGGCGACCATCTTCTGGGAGCCGAGGAGCTCCGGTGGGTTGGGGGGGACCGCGCCGCAGCCGATGAAGAAGAGGTTCGGAAGGTAGGTCTCGACGATCTGCGAGTTCAGGTTGCAGTTGCCCGAGAGGTAGCCGCTCACCCCCGGTCCGCTCTCGACTCCCAGCACCTGCGCCAGGGCGGGCTTGCGCAGGTCGAGCTCGAGGAGCAGGGTGCGCTTCCCCGCCTGGGCCAGGGACGAGGCCGCGTTGACCGCCGTCGTCGACTTGCCTTCGCCGGGCAGCCCCGAGGTCACGAGGATCGTCTGCGGCGGCTTGTCCGGGTGCGACAGCAGGATCGCGGTGCGCAGCGATCGGAATGCCTCGACGGCCGCGAATCCCGCCTTCCCCGAAGGCATCTCGATCAGCATGGGCTCGGTGCTCGGCTTGGCCCTCCGTCTCGGGAGCATGCCCCACAGCCGGCGGTCGGGCTTCGCATCGAGCGGCGGGATCGACCCGAGCGACGGCAGCTCGAGGACTTTCGCGACGTCTTCGGAGCTCTTGAGCGTGACGTCGGTGAGCTCGCGGGCGAACGCCAGGAGGACGCCGAGGCTGAGCCCGAAAACGAGCGCGATCGTGAGAGACCGCGTCTTGTTCGGCGTGTACTGGGAGACCGCCGGGAGGGCCCGTTGGACGATCCGAATGTTGGTCGTGCTCAAGCCTTCCGCGACCCAAGCCTGCTTGAGGCGGGTCAACAGGTCCTCGTACATCTTCTTGTTGAGCTGCGCCTCTCCCCGCATCAAGCTCACTTCCAGCGTGTCCTTGTAGTCCTGGGCGGCCTGCTGCTGCTGGGCGTCGAGCTCGGCCCGGACCTGCGATGCCGTCCCCCTCGCCGCCACGAGCTCCCGCTGGATCCTGTCGAGCGCCAGGTCTCGCTCCGCCTCGAGCTGCGCCTCGACCTGCCCGAGCTCGAGCCGGACGGCTTTGACCTCCGGCCATTCCGAGCCGAAACGCCCCTGCAGAAGGCCCAGCTTCTGCTTCAGGGCGTCGTAGCGAACCTCCACCCCCTGGTAGGCCTTGGACTTGTACGCCTCCGGGAGCGAGTCGAAGCCGGCGACGCGGACCGTGGAGAGCATCGCCTCCAGCCGGCTCACCACGAGCTCGGCCGCGCGAAGGGAGTCCTTCAGCAGCGCCAGCTCTTCCTGTCCTGGCGCCTGACCGGTCACCAGGAACTCCCGGGCTCTCTCGTCCTGCCCCATCGACTCGACGGACTCCGCGATGCCCTTCTTGAGCTCCTCGAGCTGCTTCTCGAGATACTCCGAGGCCTGCGAGAGCGCCCGGTACTTGCTGGCGAGCTGCTCTTCCACGAAAGCCTCCGCCATGGCGTTGGCCACCGCGGCGGCGACCTCCCGATCCGGCGAGTCGAAGCTGACTTGAACCAGAGTGGTTTCTCGAATCTCTCTCGCGGAGAGATATCTGCGGAGGCGTGAGCGAGCGGCGCGATTCGACATCTGCACGGGGCCTGCTTCGGCCCGCGCTCCGACCCCACCCCTGAGCAGGCGCTTGACCCGGCCGAGCACCGCCTCCAGGGCCTCCGGGAAAAAGCCCTGCCGGATCGGCTGGGAGAATTCCCGATTCTCGGTGAGCTCGAGCTTCTCGATCACCGTCCCGGCCAGTTGCGGGCTCGAGAGCTTGGCCAGCTCGGTGTTCAGGCGGTTCCCGGCGCGAAAGTTCGGGGTCATCCCGGGATCGGGGTAGGGGCTCAGCCTCATCTCGGGATCGATCTGCAGGATCGCCGTCGAGCGGTAGAGCGGGGTGACGGCGGTCAAGTTGAGGGCGACCAGGCCGCAGACGACGAAAGCGCTGGCCAAGATCAGCCACTTCCTGCGGCGCAAGACGTCGAAGTAGCGGCGGAGGGAGAAGATCTCCTCGTCGGGCGGCGTCGCCGCCACCAGGGCACGCTCGGCGGGGACGCCGAACGGGCTCTCGCCGGTTCCCGGATGCTTGATCAGCTTCGACATTCCGCTCTCTCTCAGACCTGGGTCGGACAGCGCCTATCCTACACCGAATGCGAGGCTTGCCGAAATCCGAAAGAGTGCCGCTTGCGCTCGTGCGCGCGAAGGGTTACCGTTTCTAGGCCTTGTCCCCATCTGCCGCCGTTCTCACGTTCATCGCCCTCGTGGTGGGCGTCGACGGCACTCGGATCACTGTCGAGGGCGAGTTGACCGGGCTCCTGCGGCCGGGCGACACGGGACAGATTTATTACGAGCTGACGGTCGGCGGCGAGTCGAAGCGGATCGAGGCCGGCGCCGCCCGGGTCGTCGCCGCGAACGACGCCGGGGCGACCCTCGAGGCGGGCGCCGGCGCCACGGTCCGTCCGGGCTACTCGGTAACCCTCGAGGTGCCCTTCCAGCGCCTGCGGAGCGCGGCCGAAGAGACCGACCGGCGCATCGCCGCGCTCGAGGAGGAGCGGGACCGGCTCCGGCGGGAGGCGGAAGCCGCCACCGCGAGGAGCCGCGAAGCCGCCGCGACCGGGGACGACGCCCGGCGGCAGCTCGACGCCGCGAAGCGTCGCTCGGCCGAGCTCGAGTCCCAGCTCACCGAAGCCCGCAAGGACCTGGCCGGGGCCCGCGAGCGGCTGAGCGCCGCGGCCGGCGACACCGAGGAGGGCGAGCGGGCCCTCACCGCCCTGCGTCAGCGCCATGCCGAGATCCAGAAAGAGCGCGACGCTCTCGCCGCGCGGCTCGAGTCCGAAGAAACGAGCCGAGCCAAGCGCGCTGAAGAGCTCGCGGCGGCGTCTACCCGCGCCACCGAGCTCGAAACCGAGCTCGCGGCGGCCCGCGCCGAGAGTGAGGCCGCGCTGAGCAGGGAGTCCGCCCGCGCGGCCCAGCTCGAGTCAGAGCTCGCGGCCGCCCGCGCGGAGCTGACCCGCGATCGCGAGTCGGCGACGGCGACTCGAGGCGAGCTCGGGCGCCTGGCAGCGACGTTGGCGACGGTCACCGCCGAGAAGGACCGGCTGCTGGGCGAGGCCGCGTCGGCGGCAGCGAGAAGCCGCGATGCCGAGTCGGCCCGGGACATGGCGCTGGAAGAGCTCGCCGCCGAGAAAGGCCGCGCGGAGGACCTCGAGGCCCGGCTCGCCACCGCCCGTCGCGACCTGACCGTCGCCCGCGAGGAGCTGAGTGCGGCGAATGGCAACTCCGAGGAGACCGAGCAGGAGGTCGCGACCTTGCGCCAGCGTCTCACCGAGCTTCAACAGGAGCGCGACGGCCTTCAGGCGCGCCTCGGCGCGGAGGCCGCGGCCCACGGCGAGCGCGAAGCCGAGCTGGCCAAGGTGACCGCCCGATCGACAGACCTCGAGGCCGAGCTCGCGGCCGCCCGGGAGAAGCTCGCTCAGGAAGGAGAATCCGCGACGGCGACTCGCGGCGAGCTCGGCCGCCTGTCGGCGACGCTCGCGACCCTGACGGCCGAAAGGGACCGGCTCCGGCGAGAGGCCGAGGCCGCGGCCGCCCTCGGCGGCCAGGCCGAGGCGGCTCGCGACGAGGCGTTCCAGCAGCTCGCCGCCGAGAAGCGGCGCGCGGCGGACCTCGAAGCCCGGCTGGCCGCCGCCCGCCGCGACCTGACCGGCGCCCGCGAAGAGCTGAGTGCGGCCAGCGGCGTCTCCGAGGAAGCGGAGCAGGTGATCGTCGCCCTCCGCGAGCGCCAGACCGAGCTCCAACAAGAGCGCGACGGCCTCCAGGCGCGCCTCGACGCGGAAGCCGCGGCCCGCGCCGAGCGCGAAGCCGAGCTGGCTGCGGCGACCGCCCTCGCGGCCGGGCTCGAATCGGAGCTGGCGGCGGCCCGCGCCGAGCTCGCCCAGGAAGGAGAGTCCGCGACCGCGACCCGGGGCGAGCTCGGCCGTCTGGCGGCAACACTCGCGACGCTGACGGCCGAGAGGGAGAAGCTCCGGCAGGAGGCCGAGGAGGCCACGGCCCTCGCCGCCGAGGTCGAGGCGGCCCGCGGCCTGGCGCTCCAGCAGCTCGCCGCCGAGAAGCAGCGCGCGGCGGACCTCGAAGCCCGCCTCGCCACCGCCCGCCGCGATTTGACCGGGACCCGGGAAGAGCTTGGCGCAGCGAGCGGGGCCTCCGAGGAGATCGAGCAGGAGCTTGCGACGCTACGCCAGCGCCAGGCTCGGCTTCAAGAGGAGCGGACCGGCCTCGAGGCGCGGCTGGCAGCGGAGGCCGCGACCCGCGCCGAGCGCGAGGCCGCTCTGGCCGCGGCGACCGCCCGCGTGGACGACCTCGCGTCGCAGTTGACGGCGGTCCGAGGCGAGCTCGCCCAGGAGCGGGAATCGGTCGCCGCCACGCGGGGCGAGCTCGGTCGGCTGGCCGCCCGCCTCGCGAACCTGACCGCCGAGAAGGACCGGCTGCAACAGGAAGCCGACGCCGCCCGGAAGGAGGTTGCAGCGCTGCGCGCCGGCGCCGGCTCGGGCGAGTCCGAGCTGGCCGCGATGACCGAGCGCCTCGCGCGGCTCGAGCGCGAGAGCGAACAGCAGAAGCTCGAGATGGAGGCCCTCGTCTTCGTCCTCGGCAGGCTCCTCACCGAGACCGGCGCGTCCCTGCCCTGAAGCTCGCGAGCGGCACCGCGCGGCGCATATAGTCGGCCGCGCGGCCCAGCCGTGCGCGACGCAGGTCGCGCCAGCAGAGATGCAGCCACAGCCGCGTGAGGCCGCGCCGGTCCGCGGGCGTCGTCAACAGGTGCCCGTGCCGCTCGACGATGCGCACCTTCTCGTCGAGCAGTGCCTCGGTCGCCGCGCGGACCGTCTTGGCCGAGGCGTGGCGGCGAAAGACCGCCAGCGTCGCGTCGATCCGGTGGACCGGGGCGGCGCGCAGGACCCGGACCAGGAGCTCCCGGTCGAAGCAGTATCGGAGTGACTCGTCGAGCGGCCCCGCCGCCTCCCAGGCGCCGCGCGGAATGAAGATCCCGGGCTGGTGCCAGAGGGGGTGCCGCTGCCACAGCCGCAGGAAGCGCTCCCAGCCGAGCCCCTCGTTGCTGACCGTCGGCAGCGGCTCGCCGGTCGTCTCGTCGATGTTGGCGACCGCGCCGGCGATGACGCTCCCGGGCCGCTTGCGGGCCGCCTCGCCGACCGCGAAGAGCGCCCCCGGCCGGTAGACGTCGTCGGAGTTGAGCCAGGCCAGGATCTCGCCGCTCGCGCGCGCCCAGCCCTTGTTGATCGCGTGGGCCTGGCCGCGGTCCGGCTCGCTCACCCAGCCGTCCAGCCACGGGTCGTAGCGCTCCAGGATCTCGCGCGTTCCGTCCGCACTGCCGCCGTCGATCACGAAATACTCCAGGTTCGGGTAACCCTGGAGCAACACCGAGCGGATCGTCTCCTCGATGTAGCGCCCCTGGTCGAGAGACGGCGTCACGACCGTGATCCGCGGCCAGCGGCCGGGGTCGTCCGGCTGGGCGGCCGGTGCCGCCGGCTCGCCCTCCGCGGTCCACGGCCACCCGCTCCGGCCGGGGACCGGCGGCAGCGGCGATGAGGTCACGGGCGCCACATGCTCAGATCTCGAGGTCCGTCTCGAAGGACGACGGCCCGAGTGGCGTCGAGCACCTGTGCGGCCGACCGGCGATGAAGAGGACCCGGGTCATCGGCGCGAATTCCCTCGGCGGGCGAGATGCTAGCAGGCCGCCGAGGCCGGATCGCAGGGCGAAGCCCTTGCCCCTCTCGCCAGGCGGTCCTCGCGCTTCAATCGCCAGCGGCCCAGTCGGCCAGGCTGTCTTCCCACTTGTTGTGCGTCAGCCGGATCGGGCGGCCGAAGGGAAACGGCTGTACCCAGATCTCACCGTAGGGCTGGGGCCCGCCGTGGAAAAGCGCGGGCTCGTCGTTCAGCCCGCCGCGGGCCGATGCGTAGACGATCCACCGGCCGTCGGGCGAGAAGCCCGGATGGACGTCGGGTCCGGGGCCATGCACGGCGGGTCCATGGCCGGGGAACCAGGCCTGGAACGCCGCACCCGGCTCGCCCGTCGGCGCGAGCTGCAG
>JBFJMD010000003.1:0-27407 GCA_041634115.1 Thermoanaerobaculia bacterium
ACCCTCGAGGACCGCAGTCGGCAGCTCCTGTTCGAGTCCGACGACTTCGCCCTCGACGTTCGCCTCCAGCGCCAATCCGGCGACCGCGAGGCGATGGTCGTGGGCCAGCTCCTCAAACGCCCGGCCGAGCCGGTCGCCAACGCGCCGGCCTATCTCGTCTGCGACGGCGCGATCGCCTCCAGCGGCTTCACCGGGGAGTTCGGCGGCTTCCGCATGGACTGCCCCCGCCAGGGCGCGCTGGACCTTTGGCTGTTCGTGAGCGACACCGAGCGGATCGCGGTCACCCTGGACGCGGGCGACCTCGAGCCGCAGGAGACCGATCCGGAAGAGCTCCACTAGGAGGCGGCAACGACCGCGAGTCGATCGCGGTGCCCGGCCGAGACCCCGAGAGCCATGACGCGAGCCCTCCAAGCCACCACGATCCTGCTGATGCTCGCCGCGACCGTCGCCGCTCCGCTGGCCGCGGGCTGCGGCAGCCAGGGCAACGGCGCGGCCAACGGAAACTGCTTCTTCCTGAGGGCGCCGGCCGCCCTGATTCCGGTCATCGCCGCCGCCAACGGTCTGACCGTCGTCGGCGACGTCTCCGCCAGCGAGCCCGACGTCGTGCTCGTCGAAGGGCCCGTCTACAACACCCCGGAGCAGACCCAGGCCCAGGTCCAGGCGGACCCGGCGGTCGTGGGCTTCGAGCACGTGCGGGTGGCGTCGGTGTCGGAGACGACCGGCATGACGGGCTTCGTGGACGCCTACGACCCCCAGTACCTGCTCTCGCTCGCGACCGCGGGAGAGCACGACAGCCACCTGGCGCCCTACTTCACGACCACGCTGTGGAGCGGCTATACCGACCAGCCGGCGGCGCAGCGGATCCGGCTTCACGACCTCCACCTGCGGTCGGAGCCGGAGAAGATGGGCGGCGGCGTGATCGCGGTGATCGACACCGGGATCGACCCCGACCATCCGCTGCTCCAGAACGCCCTCGTTTCCGGCTACGACTTCCTCCTCGACCAGCCGGGAATCCCCTCCGAGTGGAGCGCCCTGGACCCGGCGACGGCCACCGCCACCGAGGACGACCTGCGGGCGGTGGCCGAGCAGTCCTATACCGGCGTCGTCGAGGGCGGCGGAGTCACCGCGTTCGGAACGCCGACGGGCGGACTGATCGTCGATCAGTCCTACACCGGGGTGGTGGAATCGAAGGAGCTGCCGAGCGCGTTCGGGCACGGCACCATGGTCGCCGGCCTGGTGCGGCTGACCGCTCCCGCCGCCAAGATCATGCCGCTGCGGGCTTTCGACGGCGACGGCGTCGCCACGCTCTCCGACATCGTGCGCGCGATCTACTGGGCGGTGGACCACGGCGCCGACGCCATCAACATGAGCTTCAGCACCGACGCCAACTCCGAGGAGCTGACCCGCGCGATCAACTACGCGAAGAAGAACAAGGTGACCTGCGTCTCCTCGGCGGGCAACGCCGGCTCCGAAGAGCTCACCTATCCGGCCGCGTTCGGCACCACGCTGGGCGTGGCGTCGGTGGACTTCGACGGCAACTTGAGCCCCTTCTCGAGCTTCGGTCCGGACCTCGTCACCGTGGCGGCGCCCGGCGAGGGCGTGATCACGGCCTACCCGGGCGGCGGCTACGCCGCGGCCTGGGGGACCTCGTTCAGCGCGCCGCTCGTGGCGGGCACCCTGCTCACTCTCCTCAGGGAGCAGCCGAGCGGCGAGCTGAAGCGCCTTAGCCACGGCGCCGCCGAGGACGCCCTCACCACCGGCGCCCAGGTGCCCGGAGGAGTCGGGCCGACCGACGTCTGGGGCGCGGGCATCCTCGACACAGAATCCACGTTTTCCGTGAGGTTCGGCTCACCGTAGCCGCGCCTCGATCTCCCGGTCCCTTGCCACCGACCCGCAGCCATCGTGGCTGCGGGTCAACTTTTCTTCAGGATCGAGCGCAAGAGGCGCAGGTCTTCGGGCGACCAGCGCAGGTCCTGCGCGAGGAAGGTCCGGATCCGGTGCTCGACCGCTTCGCGCCGGGGAATCGCCGGAAGATACCGGTTGGTCGGGATGTTCCGCGGGCCCGGGCACTTCTCGACCTCCAGATAGCCCTTGGCGGCGATGTTGTTCAGGGTGGCGAGCACCGTCCGGTAGTCGCGCGGCTTTTCGCGGATCGAGGCCGCGTGGACCTCCCGGGCCGTGGGCTGCCCGAGGTCCCAGCACAGGAGCATGAGCTCCCACTCCGACTTGGACAGGTTCTGCAAGCTCGGCCCGGCCTCCGCGATCGGCTGCCCATGTTACGACCTCCGCGGCGGGGCCGCAAAGTCCCGCGGTCGCGCGCGGGAGCCCGGGCTTGACGCCAAGGACACGATTGCGTACCATGCGACAGCATTTTGCCATCAAACTCGCCTTTCCAACCCGATGAAACTCCAGGATCTCCGGACCGTTCCGCCCTTCAAGGGTCCGGGCGGAACCCTGTTCGTCTACGACGCGACCCTCTCGACCTGGTTCATCTGCGGCTGGGACGGCTCGGAGATCTACGTCCCGGAAGAGGATCTCGCCGAGTTCCTGGAGCACTGCGCGAAAAGCGAGGCGCCGCGCGATCCGGAGGAAGACTAGCCGGCTGGCCGATGTCGCAGCGGGCAGAGGGGGTGGGAAGCGACTCCGCCCGGCCGCGACCGTTCGGCCGTTCGGGAGTCGCTTGGCGGTGCTCTCGGGAGGGTGGCGAGGGTGGGGGAAGGCGGCGTCCTGCCGCCGGCGACCGCGAGACTCTCCGATCATCCGATCGCTTCGGTCCGAGCGAATCGTGCTCGACGAGCGGGTCTCGCGTCAGCGGAGGGGCGGCGCGACCGGAGTCGCGCGCGCCCGCGGCGGGATCGGCCTTCCGTCGCTTGGGGGTAGGTCCGCCCGTCGTCCGCGACGGCACGGCTTCGCGCGGAGCGCAAGCGGCGGCGCCCGACGGCGGCGCGGAGCGCAAAAGCGGCTCGCTGGATGCGGCTCGGCTTGAGCAGCCTGGCCCAGCTTTCTCTCTTCGTGCTTGTCTCCACTTCTCGCGGTCCCCTCTCGAGACAAGATACTAAGAAACTAGTAGCATTGTCAAGTTGCCCGCCGGAGCGTCGATCGCAGGGCCCGCGCCGGTAAGACGAACGGTAACTTGGCAGTGATAGCCTCTCCCGCCTGGAGCCGCGAGCCGCCGACCCCGACGACCGCCCGAGGAGCAGGCGCGTGATGAGCAGGAGAGTGCGAGTGCTGGTGGTGGACGACGATGCCTCGATGGTGTCCACCCTGGGAGACGTCCTGGAGGCCTCCGGCTACGAGGTCGTCACCGCCCACTCCGGCCAGGACGCCGTCGATCAGGCCGCGGCGACGCGGCCCGACTGCATCCTCATGGACATTCGAATGCCCGACTTCGATGGCGTCGAGGCCTACCGGCGCATCAAACGCCTGTCGCCGGCCAGCCTCGTCATCTTCATGACCGCCTATTCGTCCTCGAGCCTGGTGGTGGAAGCCCGGCGCGAGGGAGCGACGGAGATTCTCGCCAAGCCCCTGGATCTCTCCCGGCTGCTCGCGCTGATCGAGAATGCCGCTCGCCGCTCCTCGGTCCTGGTGGTGGACGACGACGAGCCGTTCTGCCGATCGCTCGCGGACGCCCTCTCGGCCCATTCCTTCGACGTGCGCCGGGCGTCGACCGCCGAGGAGGCGATGGCCCGATTCGAGGCCCGCTCGGACCAGATCGTCGTCACCGACATGAAGCTCGACGGCAAGACCGGCCTGGACGTGCTGCAGTTCGTCAAGCGGCGCGACCCCGCCGCCGTCGTGATCCTGTTCACCGGATTCGCCGAGCTCATCAGCGAGATGGAGCGAGGCCTGTCTCTTTCCGCTTCGGCCTGCCTCGTCAAGCCTTTCGAGGTGGGCGACCTCGTCCGCTCCATTCGCCAGGCGGTGTTCGATTCGGGGCGCGGGAGAGACGCGCGCGCGTGAGCCCGTCGCAGGGCGAGGGTCTCCCCTGCTCCGCCCTCATCGCCGACGACGATCAGGCGCTCTGCGCGTCCCTTCGCGACGTGCTCGAAGCGAAAGGTCACCGGGTGGCGGTCGCCCACACCGGCGCCGAGGCCCTGGCGTCCTGCTCCCGTGAGAGCCCCGACGCCCTACTTCTCGACATCAGCCTCCCCGACATCTCCGGTCTCGAGCTGATCTCCCAGGTGGAGAAGCTCCGGCCCGAGGTGGAGATCCTGGTCATCACCGGCCACGCCAGCGAGAGCAGCGCCATCCGGGCCGTGAGCCGCGCCACCATCGGTTACATGGTCAAGCCGCTGGACCTCGATCGGCTGCTCGCCATCCTCGAAGGGATCGCCCGGCGCAAGGCCCTGGCCCGCGAGAATCGACGCCTGCTGGAAAGCCTCGAGAGAAAGAACGCCGAGCTCGAGCGCTACGCCTACACCGTCTCCCACGACCTCAAGAGCCCGCTGGTGACGATCACCGGATTCCTCGGTCTGGCGAGGGGGAGCGCCGAGAAAGGCGACTTCGAGCAGCTCGACGCCGACCTCGGCCGCATCCAGGAGGCGGCGGAGAGGATGCAGGAGCTGCTCAGCGAGCTGCTGGAGCTGTCGCGCATCGGCAGGGTGGTCAACCCCCCCGAAGACGTGGATCTCGGCGTACTGGTCCGCGAGGCGGTGGCGCTGGTGTCGCCGCTCGCGCACGAGCAGCACGCCGAGATCTCGATCAGCGACGACCTGCCGGTCGTACGCGGCGACCGCATCCGGCTGCTCGAGGTCTACCAGAACCTGCTCGAGAACGCCGTCAAGTTCATGGGCGATCAGCCGCGGCCACGAATCGAGGTGGGCGCGCGCCGCAACGGTGGCGATGTCGTGCTCTATGTCGAGGACAACGGGGTCGGCGTCGCGCCGGACGCCCGGGAGAGGGTCTTCGGACTCTTCGACAAGGTCGACCGCGACAGCGGCGGCAGCGGCATCGGCCTCGCCCTCGTGCGACGCATCGTCGAAGTGCACGGAGGCACCATCTGGATCGAGTCCGCGGGCCCGGGCCGGGGCTCCCGCTTCTGTTTCACGCTGCCCGGCCTTCCCGCCGACGGCTGACGCGGTCGCCGGCTCAGCCGGTGATCGCCAACTCCTGCTCGGCGCACAAGGGGACCGATACCCGGAACGTCGAGCCCTCGCCCAGGACGCTCTCGCACTCGATGCGCCCGCCGTTGAGCTGTGCGTAGCGCTGCGAGAGCGCCAGACCCAGTCCGATCCCCTTCGCCTTGCTGGTGTAGAGCGGCTCGAAGATCCTCGTCAGCTTGTCTTCGGCAATGCCGACGCCGGTGTCGGCGACCCGGATCTCGGCCTCCTCGGCCCGGCGCCCGCAGGCCACCGTCAGCGCGCCGCCCTCGGGCATCGCCTGGATCGCGTTGCGCAGCAGGTTGCCCAGGATCCTGCCGACCTGGTCCGGATCGGCCTCGACGATCAGGGGCGCGCCGCCCAGGTGGCGCTCGAGCGCGATCGCCTCCGGAAAATCGATCTCGTCCAGGGTCCTCGCGATCACGTCCCGCAGATCGACTCGCTGGAAGACCGGCTGGGGATTGCGCCCGTAGTCGAGCAGCTCGCCGATGATCCGATTGGAGCGCTCGATCTCGCTCTCGATGAGCCGCAGGTGCTCCGCCGCCTTCATGTCCGGCAGCTTCTGCGTCAGGCGCAGGAAATAGGCCGAGTTCTTGATCGCGCCGAGGGGGTTGCGCAGCTCGTGGGCGACGCTGCCGGCGAGCTCGCCGAGAACCGCCAGACGCTCCTGCCGCAGGAGCTGTTCCTGGGTCTCCTCGAGCTCCCGGGTGCGCTCCGCGACCAGCGCCTGCAGGCGCTCGTTCCGCTTGCGAATGCCACGGGTCCGCACCATGTAGACCAGAAGGACGACCCCGACCACGGCGAGGGCGGCGAGCGCGCGGAACCACCAGGTGAGCCAGAAGGGCGGCCGGATCGTGAGCCCCACCCCCAGCCCCTCTTCGTTCCACAGGCCGTCGTTGTTCGAGCCCTGGACGCGCAGCGTGTAGTGGCCCGGGTCCAGATTGGTGAAGGTCACCCGCCGGCGCGTGCCATGGTCGATCCAGCCCTCGTTGAAGCCCTCG
Organism: Thermoanaerobaculia bacterium; assembly: GCA_041634115.1. Classification (GTDB taxonomy): domain Bacteria; phylum Acidobacteriota; class Thermoanaerobaculia; order Multivoradales; family JAHEKO01; genus JBFJMD01. Next base: position 6,101 of record JBFJMD010000003.1, read on the forward strand.
AGCCAGTAGCGATAGCGGTTCTTCTTCGGCGCCGTGAAGTCGAGCGCCGCGAACTCGAAGGACACCACGTTCTCGTGGTGGTCGAGGGTCACCCGGTCGACGTCGAAGGTCGGGCGGTCGAGCTCCATCGGCTGGCTGAGCACGGTCACCCCGGTCAGCACGATCGGCGGCACAGAGAGATTGCCCTCGATGCGCTCTGCGAAGAAGGCGTTGTAGCCGTCGATGCCGCCGAAGAAGAGCTCTCCGTCGGGCCCCGAGAAGTGCCCGTTCATGTTGAACTCGTTGCTCTGCAGCCCGTGGCTCGCGTCGTAGTTCTTGATCTCGCCGGTGTCGGGTTCGAGTCGCGAGAGGCCATGGTTGGTGCTGAGCCAGAGCCGTCCGCGAGCATCGGGTCGGATTCCGTAGATGAATTCGCTGGCGAGGCCGTCGCGCTCGAGGTAGCGGCGGAACTCGGCCTGGCGCGTGACCGCGTCGAAGCCCACCAGACGGTTCAGCCCGACCTGGGTGCCGACCCAGATGTCGCCCCGGGCGTCGCCGTGCAACGTCATCACCGTGTCGCTGCTCAGACTCGTGGCTCGCGCCGGGTCGTGCCGCAAGCGAGTGAAGGTCCCGGTTCTCCGGTCGAAGCGGTTGACGCCGCCGCTCAGGGTGCCCACCCACAGATTGCCTTCTCGGTCCTCCGCGAACGCGGTGACCCGATCGTCGCTCAGGCTCCGCGCGTCGCCCGCATCGTGCCTCCAGATCTCGAACTCGCCGCGGGCGCGGTCGAGCCGGTTCATTCCGCCGCCGAGGGTCCCCACCCAGAGCTCGCCGCCGCGGTCCTCGAAGATCGACATGACGCCGTGGGCCCCGAGGCTCCCCGGCCTCTGCGGTTCGTGGCTGAAGCGGGCGAAAGTCCCGCTCTCCGAGTCGAAGCGATTGAGCCCGCCGCCCAGGGTGCCCGCCCACAGGACGCCGTCGCGGTCGACCAGGAGGGCCGTGACCCGGTCGTCGCTCAGGCTGTCGGGGCGCGCCGCATCGTGCCGAAAGACGGTGATCCCGCCCGTCGAGCGGTCGATCCGGTTGAGGCCGCCGCCCGCGGTGCCGATCCACAGCGCGCCTTCCCGGTCCAGGGTCATGGCCAGCACGTCGTTGCTGCTCAGGTCCCCGGGACGCACCGGGTCGTTGTAGAACGACCACGTCCGCGGGTCCCACTTGTTCACCCCGCCTCCCTGGGTTCCGACCCACAGGACGCCGCCGCGGTCCTCGAGGACCGCCGTGACCCGGTCGTTGCTTAGACTCGCCGGATTCGCCGGCTCGAAGCGGTAGTGGAGAAACGAGCCGCTGGGCCGGTGGAAGAGGTTGAGCCCCAGGTCGGTGCCCACCCACAGCCTGGCGTCGCGGTCTTCGAAGAGGACCCGCACCCGATTCTCGCTCAGGCTCGACGGGTCTCCGGGGTCGCGAACGAAGCGCTCGAAGGCGCCGGCGTCGCGATCGAGCCTCCCCAGCCCGCCAAAGGTGCCCACCCAGAAGTCGCCCGAGCTGTCCTCCCAGATCGAGCGGACGCGATCGTCGTTGAGGCTCGTGGGATCGGCGGGATCGTGCAGCATATGCGAGAAGGTGCCGGCCTCCCGGTCGAAGAGGTCCAGGCCGCCCAGCGTTCCCACCCAGAGCCTGCCGGCCCGATCCTCGTGGAGGGCGCGGATCGCGTCGTCGCTGAGGCTCGATGGATCCTCCGGATCGTGGGTGAAACGCCGAAAGGTGCCGGTTCCGGGCTCGAAGCGGTTCAGGCCGGACTGCTCGGTCCCCACCCAGAGGGCGCCCTGGCGATCGATCAGCAGCGCCCGGACCAGGTTGTCGGAGAGGCTCGTCGGGTCCCCGGGATCGTTCTGGAAGCGCTCGAAGGTGTCCGACTCCCGGTGCCAGCGGTTGAGGCCGCCGCCGCGGGTGGCCACCCAGATGTCTCCTTCGGCGTCCTCGAGCAGGGCCTGGATCCAGCTGTTGCTGAGCGACGTCGGGTCGTCGGGCTCGGTCTTGTAGACGACGAAGGTCTCGCCGTCGTAGCGGTTGAGCCCGTCCTGGGTGCCCAGCCAGACAAAACCCACGCGGTCCTGGAGCATGCAGGTGACGGTCGCCTGCGAGAGCCCCTCCTCGATCGAGATGCGCTCGAAGCGGATGGGCCGGGAGCCGGCGGCGGCCGCCGAGACCGACGCGGCCGCGACGCAGAAGCAGACGCAGAGGACGGCGGCGGCGCTCACGCGCCGCGTCTCCCCCGAAAGGCTTCTCTTTTGCCGAATTCTCCGACTCATCCCGGGAAGCTATCCTAGCCCGGCATTCCCCCCGCGGGCCGGCGCGGGCCAGAGTCTGGGCCTGTCTCCACGGTCGTTCCGCTCCCTTCGCGACCCTTCCCTATTTCTCTTTCTCCACCCAGGTGTTGATCGCCGAGGTCTCGGTGAGCGGCGGGTTGTAGCCGTCGACCCAGAGCACGCCGTCCACCCAGGGCACGCCGTCGACCCAGGGGGAGCCGTCCGGATAGGGGTCGCCCTCCGTCCAGTCGATGGTGTCGATCCAGGGCACCCCGTCGATCCAGGGGACGCCATCGATCCACGGCACGCCGTCGATCCAAGGCACACCGTCGATCCACGGCACCCCGCCGACGTAGGGGTCGCCGTTGGCGTCGTAGTAGTAGCCGTTCCACTTGTAGCCGATGTTCTCCAGGTAGAAGTTGCCGTCCGCGTCCATCCGCGCCGGACCGGCGTAGTGCTCGGTGCCGTCGAGGTCCTTGCCCACGTCCAGGCCGCCGTTGACGCAGCCGCTGGCGGTGGCGTAGGCGGCGGCGTAGGCGTCCACCCGGCCGGCGCCGTGCTGGAAGATGCTGTAGGCCAGCAGATCCGTCACCGGATCGGCCGCGGGCCGCGCCGAGGCCATCAGCCGGCACTTGACGTCGTCGTTGGTGAGTCCGGGCTGGTCCTGGAGCATCAGCGCAACGACGCCGGTGACCACTGCCGCCGCCTGCGAAGTGCCCGACATCGAGAAGGTGTTGGCGCCCACCAGGAACTCGGGGTGCTCGAGCGCGACCTCGTGGTCGTTGCGCATGAGGCCGCGCATGTGCCCGCCCGGGGCCACCAGGTCCGGCTTGATGAAGCCCTCGACGGTCGGGCCGGCAGCCGAGAACTGGGCCACGAAGTCGTCCGTCGCGTCCTCGGGGGTCTCGGCGTCCGACATCGCGCCCACCGAGACCACGTAAGGGACGTTGGCCGGCACGCTGACGGTCATCGGGTCGGGGCCGCCATTGCCCATGGAGACGACGACGACGATGCCGGCCTGCCAGGCCGCCATCACGGCCTGGTTGATCGGATCGTCCCAGTAGTAGGACTTGACGGGCGCGCTGAACGACAGGTTCAGCACGTCGATGCCGTAGTAGGCCCGGTTGGCGACCACCCAGTCGAGGGCGCGGATCACGTCGGCATAGGTCCCCTGTCCGCCGGGCCCGAAGGCCTTGACGACGACGAGCTCGGCGTCCGGGGCGATGCCGTTGTAACGCTTCGGGGCGGTGGTGGCGTTGCTGCTCACGGCCACCGAGGCGACGTGGGTGCCGTGTCCGACGGTGTCGTCGTTGAACCCCCCCACGACGTCGTTGATGGCGTCGTAGTGCTCCAGCACCCGCGGCTGCTTGCCGGTGTTCTTGGCGATGGCGCCGGTGTCCCAGGTGCCGGTATCGACGAAGGCCACCGTCACTCCGGCGCCGGTCGTCCCCTCTTCGTGCAGCCGCTCGGCGCCGATGAGGGCGGGGTAGTTCGAATAGGGCTGGGGCTTCCCTGCAACCTTCGCGGCGCCGTCGGTCCAGACGCGCCGTACGCCGCTCGCGGCCTCGAGGCGCCGCCACTCGGCGGCCGTCAGCTCGGCGGCGACGGCGTCGATGATCCCCAGCTCATGGGTGATCTCGCCGCCCACGGCGCGCACGGCGGCGGCGGCGCTCGCCAGGTCGACGCCCTGGACGATCACGCGGCTTGCCGGAGGATCGGAATGTCGCACCGCGTAGCCCGGCGCCAAGAGCAGGCCGAGCGCCGCGGTCAGCATCAGACAGCCAGTCGATTTCATCTCGCATTCCTTTCTCGAGCTCGAGCGACTGAGACCTCGCGAAACCGAACTGCACGCGGCCGGCCGTCATTCCTGATCCACCCAGTGGTTGATCGCCGCGGACTCGGTGAGCTGGTCGGTCCAGACGACCCCGTCGACCCAGGGGATGCCGTCCACCCACGGGATGCCGTCGGTCCAGGGGGTGCCGTCGGGATAGGGGTCGCCGTCCACCCAGGGAATGCCGTCCACCCAAGGGATGCCATCCACCCAGGGAATGCCGTCCACCCAGGGAATGCCGTCCACCCAGGGGACCGCATCCACCCAGGGAATGCCGCCCACGTAGGGCAGGCCGGCCGGGTCGTAGTAGAAGCCGGACCACTCGTAGCCCTTGCCGAGGATGTAGAATTCGCCGTTCTCGTTCATTCGGACCGGCCCCGAGTAGTGCTCCACCCCGTCGAGGTCGAGATCGATGTCGAGGCCGCCGTTGGCGCAGCCGAGCTCGGTCTCGTAGACGGCGTCCCAGGCGTTGACCAGGCCGGAGCCCTGCTGCAGCACGCTGTAGGCGAGAAGGCCCGTATCCGGATCGACCGCCGGGTGCGCGGCGATCATCAGCCGGCACTTCACGTCGTCGGGCCCGAGCCAGGGGTCGGCCTGGAGCATCAGCGCGGCGACTCCGCTCACCACCGCCGCCGCCGGCGAGGTCCCCGACATCGTGAAATAGTTGTTCGAGCGGCTGTACTCGGGATGCGCGATGGCGTAGGTCGAATTGCGATCCATCAGCGACAGGATGTGCCCGCCGGGGGCGACGAGCTCCGGCTTGATGAAGCCCTCGACCGTGGGACCGACGGCCGAGAACGACGCGAGGAAGTCGTCCTCGTCCTTCTTCGGCGTGACCGCGTCGCTCGCCGCTCCGACCGTGATGACGTAGGGCAGGTTGGCGGGCACCCCGATCGTCATCGGATCGGGCCCGCCGTTGCCGGCGGAGACCACCACCACGATCCCCGCCTGCCAGGCGCGCATCACCGCCCGATTCAGCGGATCGTCCCAGTACCAGGATCGGGGCTCGGCGCTGAAGGACAGGTTCAGGACCCGGATGTCGTGCGCGGCCCGGTGGGCCACGATCCAGTCGAGACCCCGGATGACGTCCGCGTAGGTGCTGTAGCCGGCGTCGTCGAAGGCCTTCACGATCACGAGGCCCGCGTCCGGAGCGATGCCGTTGAAGCTGTCATTGGAATCCGCCTGGACGCTGCTCACCGCAGTCCCCGTGACGTGTGCGCCGTGACCGCTGCCGTCGCTCGAGATCTGCCCGACCACCGGCAGATCCTGATCCAGGATGGCGTCGTAGTGCGCCAGCAGACGGCTCTGATTCGCGGCGTCGCGCTGCAGCGCAGCGTGGCTGAAGTAGCCGCTGTCGAGGATCGCCAGGGTGACGCCCGAGCCCGTGACGCCTTGATCGTGCAGCAGGTTCGCTCCCACCCAGGTCGGAAAAACGGTTCGGGGAGTGCCGTTGCCGCCGTTGCCGTTCGGCGCGGCGAGCCCCACAGTCCGGTCTTCATGCACTCTCAAGCCACGGAGTCCGCCCTCGAGTCGCGCACGTTGCGCCGACGACAGGCGGGCCGCCACCGCGTTGATGATTCCCAGCTCGTGGGTGATCGCGCCGCCGACCGACCGCACCGCGGCTTTCGCGGCCGCGAGATCGCCCGCCTCGATGATCAAGCTCCACTTCGACTCGCTGAACTGCGGCGGAGCGGCCGTCAGCAGCACCAGCCCGCAGGCCGCACATCCGAGGGAATACAGGTACTTTCTCCTTCCACGCATTTTCCAGTCTCCGTTCAATGAGGTTCTATCTCCAAGGTCTTCTCGATCGCGTCGGGGCGCACCGCTATTTCTCTTGCTCGACCCAGGCGTTGATCGCCGAGGTCTCGGCCAGCGGCGGCGTGTAGCCGTCGATCCACGGCACGCCGTCGATCCAGGGCACGCCGTTGGTCCAGGGCGAGCCGTTCGGATAGGGGTCGCCATCGACCCAGTCGATGGTGTCGATCCAGGGCACGCCATCGATCCAGGGCACGCCGTCGATCCACGGGACCCCGCTGGTCCAGGAGCTGGCGTCGATCCAGGGCACGCCGTCGATCCAGGGGACTCCGCTCGTGTCGTAGTAGGTGCCGTCCCAGCCGTAGCCGACCTCTTTGAGGTAGAAGCCGCCGGCGGCGTCCATGCGGGCCGGGCCGGCGTAGTGCTCGCTGCCGTCGAGATCCTTGGCCACGTCGAGCCCGCCGTTGACGCAGCCGGTGCGGGTCTCGTAGACGGCGTCGTGGGCGTGGACCATGCCCGCGCCCTGCTGGAAGACGGCGTAGGCGAGGCCGTTCGTGGCCGGGTCGGTGGCCGGGTCGGCCGAGGCGAGAAGCCGGCACTTGACGTCTCTCGGAGTCAGCCAGGGGTCCTCCTGGAGCATCAGGGCCACCACGCCGGTGACGACCGCGGTCGCCTGCGAGGTGCCGTTCATCTGGAAGGTGTTGTTGCCGACCAGGAACTCCGGGTGATCGACGGCGATGATCTGGTCGTCTTTCATGATGCCGCGCACATGGCCGCCGGGGGCCACGATCTCCGGCTTGACGAAGCCTTCGATCGTCGGCCCGGTGGCCGAGAACTGGGCGAGGAAATCGTCGGCGCCGTCGCCGGGCGTGTCGGCATCGGACATGGCGCCGACGGTGATGACGTAGGGCACGTTGCCGGGCACGCCGACGGTCATCGGGTCGGGACCGGTATTTCCGGCCGACACGACGACGACGATCCCCGCCTGCCAGGCGGCCATCACCGCCTGATTGATCGGGTCGTCCCAGTAGTACGAGCGCGGCGGCGCCGAGAACGAGAGGTTCAGGACCCGGATGCCGTAGGAGTCCTTGTTGGCGACCACCCAGTCGATCCCCCGCACGACATCGGCGTAAGTGCCCTGGCCGTCGTCGGCGAAGGCCTTGATCACTACGAGGTCGGCATCCGGTGCCACTCCGTTGTACTTCTTGGGGTGCTTGGTCCTGCCGCTCGAGATCGCCACCGAGGTGACGTGCGTGCCGTGGCCGCTGCCGTCGTCGGAGCCCAGCCCCGAGGTGTCGTTGATGGCGTCGTAGTGAGTCAAGATGCGGAACTGATTGCTGGTGTTCTTCGAGATCTGGAAGCCCTCCCAGGTGCCCGTGTCGAGCACCGCGACCGTGACCCCGCTGCCGAGCGTCCCCTCGTCGTGCAGCAGGTCGGCCCCGATGACGCTCGGATAGAAGGTGTCGGGCTGCGGGGTCCCGGCCACCCGGACCGGGCCTTCGGGGTGGATTCCGCGGACCTCTCGACGGGCGGCGAGCCCGTCGACCTGACGTGGAGTCAAGCGGGTCCCGACGGCGTCGATGATGCCGAGCTCGTGGGTGACCTCGCCGCCGACCTCCCGCACCGCCGCTGCAGCGAGCTCCCAATCGGCGGCCTGAACGATGTAGCCCGACGGCGGCTCGCTTCTCTGCCGGGCGCTCTCGACCGCCAGGAGACCGCCAAGTGATGCCAGAATCGCCGCTCCCAAGAGCCACTCGTGCTTCGCATGAGACATTTCCAATCTCCTTACCACCGCGACCCGGTGTTGCCCTGTCGCCGAGACCTGGCAGCGGAGGGATTCGCACCCACCGCCGACCGAGGCCCCAGTCCCTTCAGTTTGGTTTTTTTCACTGTGACGTCTTTCACACTTATAGAGTGGCCTCATGCGCGTTTTGATATAAGCGGATTCGATTTTTCCGACCCGGCCCACGAAGAACTGCTGCGTGTTAGCATTCGCCCGCCGTTCCCCCGCGTCAGGATCCGGACCATGAGCAAAGCGAAGATCGAGCGCGGAGATCCGCTCGTCATCCTCCACGTCGAAGACGATCCGGCGCACGCCGAGCTGGTACGGCGAGGCTTCGAGGCCCATCGAATTGCCAATGAGATCCGTCACGTTGCCACGGCCGACGCGGCCCTCGATTACCTGTTTCGAAGAGCGTCGTACTCGGATCCGCAATCCAGCCCGCGGCCGGACGTGATTCTGCTGGACCTGCGACTGCCGGGCGCCGACGGTCTGACCGTGCTCGCGCGAATTCGCGGATCGAGCGAGCTCGAGTCACTTCCCGTCGTCGTCCTCACCTCGTCGGAGGCCGATCGCGATCGGATCGAGTCCTACGAACACCGCATCGACGGCTACATCGTGAAGCCGCTCGGCTTCGAGAGCTTCGCCGTGCTGCTCGACGTGATCTCGATGGTGCTTCCCGACGAGGACTAGTGCTCCGCGGGCAGGTCGAGGCTCAGGTCGATCGCATCCTCGTCGTCGAGAAGCAGGCAGAGACGGACCGCCTCGGTCGGGGCGAATCTCATCTGGAACTCCCCGTGCTCGCCGGTGAAGGCGCGGGAGACGATCTCGCCCCGCGAGATCAGGAACGCCGGCACGTTCGGCAGCGGTCCGTCGGCGCTCCCCACGATCTGGCCCACCATCACCATCTCCTCGCCGGTCGCGGCGCGGTCGGTCCGCAGGTCGAGCGCCACCTCCTCCGTGTGACACACGAGGTGACGGCCGGACGGCTCGCCGCCCGCCAGTCCGCGAACGCCCGTCGCCAGGGGCGCCAGGGCGCTGTCGAAGGCGACGCGCAGCGGCAGGGCGCTCCATCCGGAGATCCCTTCGGGCCTCTGGAGAGCGAAAAATGCCCGTACCGAGCGGACGGCGAAGGCGGGCGGCTCGCAGAGGGTCTCCGCTTCAGCCGCGGCCGCGACGGCCTGCAACAGGCTCACCGCCTCGGCGCACCGGCCGCAGCCGGCCTCCAGGTGATTCTCCATGGCCTCGCGCGCTTCCGCGCCGATCGCCACGGCCCGGACGTAGTCGGTCCATTCGCTCAGGTCGTAGTGCTTCATCGCTCCGCCTCCGCTCGCATTCTCCTGCGCTCTCGATCTCTGGAACTTCTCGCGAATCCACTCTCCCCGTCTATGTGGAGTCCCGAAGCAGTCGGTTTGATATACGCCGAGCGCGAATCGGCCCGCAATCAGAAATGAAACGGGGACCCCGTCACCGGGGTCCCCTGCTCGCGAGCGCGATCGCCGAGGGCGAATCAGAACCCGAGCGGGTAGAGAAGACCCCGGCCGAGCAGCCGGGCCGCCGCTTTCGGGCCGAGCGTCGCCGAGGCGGCGCCGGTCTTCTCCTGCTTCTCCTCCCAGGCCTCGCGGCTCATGAGGGAGAGCGGCTCGAGCTTCTTCGATTCGAGCTGCTTGTTCGTGGCGGCCAGCTCGCTCACCGCGGTCATCTCCGCGAACTTCGACTCGGCGGCGGCGAGCTGACCCTCGAGCACCACCGTGCGGTCGAGCTGGGATCGAGTCGGGCGGCCGTCGTAGCCGGTGACCGCTCCGTAGATCGCCGCCATCTTCTCGCGCAGCTTCTCGTCGCCGGAGATCCAGCCGGCCTCGCTGGTCGAGACCAGGGTCTTGCGGAAGGCGTCGAGCCGCTCTTCGTGGGCGCGCAGGCTCTTGGCCAGCCGGTCGCGCGGGCCCATGCCGGCGGCGCGCTCCTTCGCCTGGTCGCGGAGGTCGATCGCCGCATCGACGACGTAGGTCAGGCGCTCGAGCATCCGGTAGAGCTCGAGCCCGGTCTTCTGCTGGAGCGCGCGGTCCTCCGCCGAGTGCGGCGAGCGCGGATCGGGCACCAGCGTCACCTGCCCTTCGAAGGTGTCTTTGCCCTTGGTCAGCTTGTAGGTGTAGGTGCCCTCGGGGACCCGCGGCCCGACGAAGGCGGGCGCCAGGCTCGTCGCCGGCGCCATCTTGGGGGCCGGCAGCCGCATCGGCCAGTCGACCCGGTTCATGCCCTTGCGCTTGCCGGCGGGCAGCGTGGTGATGAGCTCCCCGCTCTCGTCGAAGACCTCGACCTTCAAGTCGCCGAAGATGTGCCGCCGGGACTGGTAGAAGACGATCCCCGCCGCCTCCGGCGGGTTGCGCCCCACAAACTCCTCGTCGCCGGGGAAGCTCTGGGCTCCTCCGGAGAGCACCATCACGGCGTCGTGGGAGGGCAGCAGCGCGAGCTTCGACTCCAGCACCTCGGCCGTCAGCGCCCGCAACGGGGTGATGTCGTCGAGGATGTAGACCCCGCGCCCGTGGGTGCCGAGCACCAGGGCGTGGTCGCGGGGATGGATGTCGAGGTCGTGCACCGGCACCTTCGGCAGGTCGCCGGCGAATCGCGCCCACCGCGCGCCGCCGTCCACGGTCACGTAGAGACCGAACTCGGTGCCGGCGAAGAGCAGCTCGGGGTTGATCGGGTCCTGGGCCACGACGTGGGCGAAGCCCTCGACGCCCTCTCCGGCGACCGACTCCCAGGTCTCGCCGTAGTCGCCCGTCCTGTAGAGGTAGACCGCCATGTCGCCGGTGCGGTGGCCGTCGAACGCGACGTGGGCCGCGCCCTCCGAGTGCGGGCTCGCCTCGACGTGCGAGACCCAGGTGCCGGCGGGGACGCCGGGCACGTTGCCGACGACGTTCTTCCAGGTCTTGCCCCCGTCGCGCGTCAACTGCAGATAGCCGTCGTCGGTGCCGGCCCAGATCACGTCGCCGCTCTTCGGCGACTCGCTGATCGTGTAGATCGTAGTGTTGTTCTCGGCGGTCGAGTTGTCGATCGTCAGGCCGCCGGACTGGAGCTGTCGCTGGCGCTTCGGGTCGTTGCTGGTCAGGTCGGGCGAGATCTTCTCCCACGACTCGCCCCGGTCGCGCGACCGGAAGAGATACTGGCCGCCGTAGTAGATCGTCCCCGGCGTCGCCGTCGAGAGGTAAATCGGCGCGTTCCAGTTGAAGCGGTAGTCCTTCTCCCCCTCGCCCGGCAGCGGCGCGACCCATTTGATCTCGTCGGTCGCCAGGTGGTAGCGCAGGAGCTGGCCGCCCTGGAACTCGACGTAGACGTAGTTCGGGTCGTGCAGGTCGCGGTAGGCGTGGAAGCCGTCGCCGAAGCCGATGTTCTTCCAGTCGCTGTTGAACACGCCGCCGATGCCGCGCGACGGCGCCATCCAGGTGCCGTTGTCCTGCAGCCCGCCGTAGACGTTGAACGGCCACTCCATGTCGAAGCTGACTTCGTAGAACTGCGACACGGGCAGGTCCTTGACGTGGCGGAAGTGGGCGCCGCGGTCGTGCGAGATGTAGACGCCGCCGTCGGTGCCGAGCACGAGCTCCTGCGGGTTCGAGGGGTTGATCCAGAGCGCGTGGTGGTCGGGGTGCACGTTGCCGAAGCCGCCGGCGAAGATCGAGCTGAACGACTTGCCGCCGTCGGTCGAGATCCCCAGCATGAACCCGGGCTTGTAGACCCGGTTGAAGTCCGTCGGGTCCACCACCACGTAGGCGAAGTAGAACGGCCGCGCGCTGACGGTGAACGAGCTGTTCATCTCGGTCCAGGACTCGCCGAGGTCGTCCGAGCGGTAGAGGGCGGTCTCTTTCGCCTCGACCACCGCGTAGACGCGGCTGGGGCGCGAGGGCGCCACCGCGACGGCGATCCGCCCCTTCTCCCCCTCCGGCAGGCCGCGGGTGAGCTCCTTCCAGGTCTCGCCGCCGTCGGTCGTCTTGTAGAGCCCGCTGCCGGGTCCGCCGGAGTCGAAGAAGTCGGGATAGCGGCGGAACTGCCACATGCCGGCGTAGAGGATCTTCGGGTCCTGCGGATCGATCGCCAGGTCCGAGCAGCCGGTGTCCTCGTCGACGTAGAGCACCCGCTTCCAGGTCTCGCCGCCGTCCGCGGTCTTGTAGACCCCGCGCTCCTCGTTGGCGTCCCAGAGATGACCGGTGGCGCAGACGTAGACCGTGCCGGTCTCGCCCGGGTCGATCGCGATCCGGGCGATGCGCTCCGAGTCCTCGAGCCCGACCCGCTTCCAGGTGTCGCCGCCGTCGGTGGTCTTGTACAGCCCGGTGCCGACCGAGACGCTGTTGCGGGACCAGGTCTCGCCGGTGCCGACCCAGACCGTGTCCGGGCTCTTCGGATCGACCGCGACCGCGCCGATCGACTGGGTGTGCTCGTCGAAGACCGGTTCGTAGGTGATGCCGCCGTCCTTCGACTTCCAGAGACCGCCGCTCGCCGAGCCCACCCAGATCGTCAGCGGGTCGGCGGCTACGGCGTCGATGGCGGCGATGCGGCCGCTCATCACGGCGGGGCCGATCGAGCGCGCGGAGAGGCCGCCGAAGGTATTCGAATCGATGTCGATTTCGGCGGCGGCCGGCGCCCCCGCGAGCGCGAGGGCGGCGGCGGCCGCGAGAGCCGTCCCGAGAAGCGTGCTCTGTCGCATGGTCTCGCCTACTCGGCGACCGGGGCCTTCTTCTCGGGCATGACGAAGAGCTCGTCCGCGACCTCGGGGTCGATCTCGACCGCGGTCACGGTGATCGTCTGGCCCTGCGGCTGGCCCTTGGCGGAGGTCTCGAAGGAGTGCGGGATCACCAGCCCGCCGACCTCCTTGTAGTCGCCGACCGTGGTCTCGATCTCGACCTCCTGGCCCTGGATCGTGGTCTTGCCCGATTGCCTGATCTGCAGAAAGACCTCGCTATCCAGGAAGTGGTAGCGGACGTCGCCGTTCTTGAGCGTCACTTGGAGCTTGTAGGTCTCGGTGCCCTCGACCTCCTCTTTGCCCACCAGCTCGACCTTGTTGCCGTCCGCCTCCCAGTCCACCAGCGGCCCGTCGAGGTCCGCCTGCTCCTTGATGTTCTTCGACTGCTCGTCGGTCATCGCCTCGGGGTCGGTCTTGCCCATGAAGGGCATCACCATCCAGGCGTTGGTGCCGTCGAAGGCCTGGACGCCGGTCATCCCCTGGAAGGTGAACTCCATGCGGATCTTGTTCGGGCGCTTGAGGGTCATCGTCGCCGGCGCCTCGACGCCGGGTCCCATGGTCATCTTGGCGTCGAACTTTATCGACCCGACCTTCTTCCAGTTGTCGAGGCCGCCGATCGCCTCGTAGTGCTTGGCGAGGACCTCGTCGCGGGTCAGCTCCGCGGCCTTCTGGGCGAACGCCGGCAGGGCGAGGAGCGCGAGCGCCGCTCCGAGCGCAAGAAATCGTCCGATCTTCATTACCTCTCCTTCTCGTGCTGTTTCGGATTCGAAGGGATGCTTCGTCGCGAAGCGCCTCAGCATCTCGCAAAGCGGACCGCGGCGCAAGCGCCGCTTCCGCGGCGAGCGCAATTCGGTTCGCAAGATGCGGGCGATTCCCCTCCTCTCGACCAGTTAGGTACGCGAGAGCGCGCGGCGGGTTGCAGGCGGGGTCAGCCGCCGCCGCGCGCCGGAGCCGGATCCCAGCGGTACAGCACGAGCGCCGGCCGGCCGCGGCCGCCGCGGCCGACGCCCAGGAGCGCCGCCTCGAGCGCGCCCCCGGGAAGCGGCAGCCGCTCGGTCGCAAACAGGTGGCCGTTGCCGCGGCGGCCGACCCAGCGCGGCTCGAGCGCCGTTCCGTCGAGCTCGATGGAGACCGTGCCCGGCGAGCGCTCGAGCTTGGCGAACGGCACCCAGAGGGCCAGCGAGACGGTCGCGCCGGCGGATGCCGCCGGCAGCGGCGCCGACCAGCCGCTCTCCCCATCGCCGCGGGGCGCGAGCTCGAGCGCGGTCTCCTCGTCCGCCGGCGGCCACGGATGGGCGATCGCGACGAGCCCCGGGCCCCGCAGCCGGAAGAGACGGGGCTCGAAGCGCCGCGTGGAGCGCTTGGCGGCCGCCTCGAGGCGGCCGCGGTAGAACGCCCCGTCCGCCCCGTCGAGGCTGCGGGCGAGAAAGACCTCGCCGTCGGCGCGGTCGAGGGCCGGCGCCCCGGCGCCCGCCAGGCGCTCCACCTCGACGACGACCGCGTTCGCGTGGCCGGCCAGGCGCTCTCCCTCCCAGGGCACGCGCGACGCCTGCCAGCGCTCCCGGTAGACGACCGGGAGCGGCCCCGGCTCGGCCGGCTCGCCCGGCCCGGCGATCCGCGCGGTCAGGAACTCCCGCGCCGCGTCCCAGGTCGTCGGCACCAGGCTGTCGTAGACGTAGGTCGCGCCGAGCGGCGCGGCGAAGAGGACCGCAACGACGCCGCCGGCCGCCGCGGCGGACCGCGGCCCCGGCCATCCGAGCCGCGCCGCCAGGAGGCGCGGCGCCTCGGCCAGCAGCCCGCCGGCCAGCAGCGCCGTGAACGGCACGATCGGCAGGAAGTTGTTGCCCTTGAAGTGGGGGGTGACGACCGCGTAGGCGGCGACGTGGACGACGACGAAGGCGAGGAGCATCGCGTACGGGGCCCGGGCGGCGCCGACGCTCCGGGCCGAGCGGCCGGCCCGCAGCACGACCCAGGCGAGGACGGCGATCCCGGCCACCCCCAGCAGGCCCACGACCGCGCCGTGCACGCCGGGCGAGAGCAGGAAGCCAACCGCCTTTCCCGGGACCGCCCAGTGCGAGGCCTCCGCCCCGCCCGCCTTGCGGGCGTACTCGCGCTGGAGCACGCCGAGCCAGTGCAGGTACCAGCGCCAGTAGGGGTTGGCGGCCAGGAAGAGCGCCAGGCTCGCGCCGCCGGCGAGGGCGAGCAAGGCGAGGCGCCGCAGGTCTCTCCAGCCGGCGACCAGGGTCCCGACGACCAGCGGGATCGCGATCAGGCCGCCGGTCAGCTTGGCGCTCAGGGCCAGCGCGACGCCGACCCCGGCCAGCGCGTAGCGCCCGGGCGAAGGCCGCTCGACCGCGTCGAGCGACCAGTAGAAGGCGGCGAGGATGGCGGCGACCAGCGGCGCGTCCGGCTTGAAGTAGGCAGAGGCGTGGATGTGAAAGGGCGAGAAGGCGAGCAGGATCGCGGCGATCCCGCCCGCCGCGCTCGAGAACAGCCGCCGGCCGACCAGGAAGACGAGGACCAGGCTGAGCGCGCCGTAGAGGGCTTGGACGAGCCGGCAGACGAGATAGGCGGCGGGGGTGAAGCGGTACCCGTCCACCAGCACCGGCACCCCGAAGACGTTCTCCGCCAGGGCGAGCAGCGCGGTCTGCGGCAGGTAGGAGAGCGCCGGATAATAGCCGTTCGCCGGCTCCAGGCTCCCCTCGGTGAGCACCGCGCGCACGTTGTCGAAGCTGAAGCGCTCGTCGTAGAAGCGCGACTTGTCGAGACCCCAGGAGCCGTACCAGGCCCGCAGCCCGAAGCCGACGATCGCCACCAGCGCGACCAGCGCGACGAGAGTCCGTCGCCGGCCCGTCACCGGCGTCACCTTTCCCCGGTCCAGCACCGCCGGAGATTCTACCGGCGGGGAGATTCCGACCGCGGTTTCCGTCCCCCTTGTCGTGCGGGCTCCGCGGCCTCGAGCGTCGCGCACGCGCGCCGGCGCCGCGCGGTCCGGGCCGAGGGGTCGCGAGTGAGATAATCCCGCGACTTCGATCGACGGGGAGGGGCCAGATGACGAAGAAAGCGCACTTCGACCGCCGGCTGTTCGCGTTCCTGCGCGATCTCAAGAAGAACAACAGCCGCGAGTGGTTCACCGCCAACAAGCCGCGCTACGAAGAGGTGGCGCTGCACCCGGCGCGAACTTTCATCAGCGACTTCGGCCCCCTCCTGCGCAAGGTGAGCCCCCACTTCAACGCCGATCCGCGCCCCGTCGGCGGCTCGCTCTTCCGCATCCACCGCGACGTCCGCTTCTCCAAGGACAAGAGCCCCTACAAGACCTTCGTCGGGATCCAGTTCCGCCACAAGCAGGCCAAGAGCGTCCACACCCCGGGCTTCTACCTCCACCTGGAGCCGGGCGCGGTCTTCGTCGGCATCGGCATCTGGCACCCCGAGCGGGAGTCGCTGGCGAAGGTGCGCGACGCCATCGTCGCCGATCCGGCGGCCTGGAAGCGGGCCAAGGGCGCCAAGAGCTTTCGCGAGCACTACACGCTCGAGGGCGACGCGCTCAAGCGCCCGCCCAAGGGCTACGACCCCGCGCACCCGCTGATCGAGGACCTGAAGAGGAAGGACTTCATCGCCAGCACCCGGCTGAGCGAGGCGGCGACCACGGAGGCCGACTTTCTCCAGCGCTTCGCCGGCCTCTGCAAGGCCGGCGCGCCGTTCGTGCGCTACCTCTGCGGCGCGGTCGGCGTGCCGTTCTAGCCTGACCTAAGGCCTGCCGAGGATGGCGGCGAGGCGGCGTCCAGATCGCTATTTGAAAGCTGCAAAAAGCTGCCATGGAACGTAGTCAACGCACCTTCGCCGAGCGAATGGCCTTCTTGGCCGTCATCGCGTTGCCGGTGGCGCTGCTGGCGACTCTCTGGGTGTTCGGCGTCCAGCGAGTCGATGCGCGATTGGACGAATACCTTACGCTCGTTTTCGTCCGCGATCCTTCGCTGTCGCACATGTTGAGCGCGCTGAAGGACGAAATCAATACCTTTCCGCCGCTCTACTTTCTCCTCGCCAGGTGGTGGTCGAGCGTGTTCGGCTCTACGCTCGAGAGCTTGCGTGCCTTGTCTCTGTTCGGGGCGTTGGCGTCGTTTGCAGTTGCCTCTTTTCTGCTCAGCCGGATTTTCTCATGTTACGCGGCCGTAGTCAGTTGCCTGTTTCTCTTCATCTCGTCGGGATGGCTGGTCGATCAGATGTTGAACGGTCGCCCGTACACGCTGTACATGGCAGCCTACCTGTTGGCGAGCTCACCCTTCTTCGGAACTGCGGATTCCAACCTGAGTTGGGGCCGACGCGCGCTGGTTATCGGCTCGAGCGGGATCTTGGTCTCGCTGCACTATATCGGCGCCCTGCTCAGTGGGTCGCTTTTTCTCGGATCGATGGTCTTGCTCTTCATCGACCGCTCGCCGCGCTGGCGTCAGTATGCTCTCTGCCTCGCCGTCTCGTGGCTTGCCCTGATACCCAGCGTCCCCTTTCTCCTCAGCCAGTGGGTGCTCGGCACCGAGAAGATCTGGCTCGACGTGCCCAGCCCGCTCCTGGGCCTGCACTCGATGTGGTTCGGGATCAATCGGACCGCCGTCGCTCCGCTGCTGATCATCGCAATGGCTCTTGGTTTCCTGGTGCGAGTCTACGGACAACGAGCGCCCGGAGGACCCACGACGCGACAGCTGTCTTCACCGGTTCTCGTCTATTTCCTGATCAACTCTGTGTTCCCACTGGTTCTGTGGATCGAGTCCCAGTTCGGCTTCAAGCTGTTCCTGAACCGCTTCTTCTTGCCGTGCTCGATCGTGTGGGCGCTCGGCCTTGCTCTGGCGCTCGATGCGGCGGGTTCGTCCGCATTGCGTCTTGGCTCGCGCATGATCAGACCGGGATGGATAGCCGTCGGCGCTGTCGCTCTGATGACCGCACTGCCGATGGGGCAATACCTACAGCAATGGTCGCGCTCGGAGGCGAAATCGTCAACGGTGCTGCCCGACATCGCGTCGAAGAACCGGGAAGTTCCGATCGTCACGGGCAAGCTGACCTCATTTCTCGATGCTCAGCTCCGAGGCCGACAACCCTCGAGATATTTCCTGGTCATGGACGAAGCCCAAGGTCTAGCGTCTACCCGGGCTCACGCAAAAGGGCTCAAGCGGCACTACTATGACTCGCAGATTCTTGAACTCGAGGAAGTGCTCGCGAATTACCCCCTGCTGATCCTCTTCAAGGAGGAGTTGAACGCCTGGAATGAAAGGGTGCCCCTGGAAACGCTGGAGTCCGAGGACCCCTTCCTTCTCGTCAGACCCACTGGAGCCGCAAGCCCAGGCGAAAGAGGCCGCTCGCCTCTCGCCCGTCCGGCGGCGCCCGGCTAACGGGAGAAGTCGACCAGCCGGCTGTACTTGACGGTCGGGCTGCGGTCGGGGATCCCGGTGCCGGCGGAGCCGACGTCGCGGATCTCGTCGTAGACCACGAAGAGGCCGGTGTTGGCCGACTGCAGCCACCAGCGCTTCGCCGGCCTCTCCAAGGCCGGCGCGCCGTTCGTGCGCTACCTCTGCGGCGCGGTCGGCGTGCCGTTCTGAAGAATGAAAAGCGGGAGGCCCGCTCGGGCCTCCCGCGGGAATCGCCGAACGGCGGGCGATCTACAGGCTGGGCTTGTAGAGCGCGACCATGTCCTCCATCCGGGTCGCCTGGTCGGTCGTGAACTCGACCATGCAGGCGTCGTCGGTGTAGTCCATGAAGTTGAAGATCGGGTCGAGGCCGGGCGACGGGCAGCTGTCGCGGCCCACCGGGCAGCCGTAGGCGGGGCTCGCCTCGTAGGGCGTGTCGGCCACCGAGTCTCCCGGAGCGTTACAGCCGTTCTGGAAGGTGTGGTAGAGGCCGAGGTAGTGGCCCACCTCGTGGGTGCCGGTGTCGCCCTCGTCGTAGGGCGAGGCGCCGCCCCCCGGAAGCGAGGAGTAGAGCAGCACCGCGCCGTGGTGCCAGTCGTCCTCGGGATAGCTCCAGGGGAAATAGGCGTAGCCGAGGATGCCGCCGCTGGGCTTGCAGGTGTAGATGTTGAGGGTATTGGCCGGGTCGATCGCCAGCGCCTTCTTCATCTTGCGCTCGGCGCCGCCGTAACAGCCGGTGAACCACTGGTTGTTCTTGGTGTAGTCGACGCTCGAGAGATGGAACGAGAAGCCGGTGCCGCTGAACGCGGCGTTGAGGACGTCGATCTGTGCGTCGATCATCGACTGCGGGATGTTCCCTTCCTGGCCGCGACGCTTCGAGTCCTTGTAGACGACGTGAAAGGCGACCGGGATCGGGCCGGGGGCGGCGCCGGTGGCGAAGAACGAGTCGCGGAACTCGGCGAGGGCTCCCTCGACGAGCGCCACCTCGGCGGCGCTCGGGTCGGGCACGGCGCAGCGCACGCCGCGCTGGACCTCGCCCTTGGAGTCGAGGAAATGAACGTCTGGGGCGGGGCCCCGCTGCGCCGACGCCGCGAACGCGGCGCCTGCGGCGACCCATACGAGGGCTGCCGCCGTGAGAAGTGGGATTCTTCGCATTCTGGTGTCTCCTTCTCCAGAGATGCCCGGCCGCGGACCGGCCGGAGTTGGACGATTTCCCAGACCTGGATGGGGGTGGATCCCGGCTAGGGAGTGGCTTTCTCGGGGCTCTCCTGATCCTCTCTCTACCGCACTCGTGGGCGCCCGATTCCCTTGCCAGATGAGAATCGCCTCAAGCTAACATGGCCGGCGATGTTCCGATGTGACGGATTCCACAGTGCGCTCGCGTGCGCGGCGCTGACGGCCCTCGCGATCGCCTGCGCGACCCGTCCGGCGCCGACGTCCGAGCGCGACGGGCCCGCCGCAGAGCCCGCGCCGACCGGCGGCGGGCGCCAGATCGCGGAGGCTGCCGGCACGATCCGCCGAGTGAGCGACGAGTGGTTCGCGATCGTGCCGGACTCCGACCCCGGCACCCGCTACGCGCCCGACGCCCTCCCCGCCGAGCTGCGCCGGGACGGCCTCCGGGTCGTCTTCAGCGGCACCGTCGGCGAGATCCCGCCCGAAGTCCGCATGTGGGGCACGCCGCTCGAGCTCTCGGCGATCCGCCGCCTCGAGGAGTAGCGGCGCACCCGCCGGCTAGCGCGAGAGGTCGATCAAGCGGCTGTACTTCACGGTCAGGCTGCGGTCGGGGATCCCGGCGCCGGCGGAGCCGACGTCGCGGATCTCGTCGTAGACCACGAAGAGGCCGGTGTTGGCCGACTGCAGCCAGCCGAAGCGCAGGTTCGACGCCCAGACGTCGGCCCGGTCGTTGTACTGGATCAGCCCCTGGACGAAGATCCGCGGGGTGAACGAGTAGCTCGCCCGCAGCCGGCCGAGGTTGGTCTCGAACGAGCCGCCGGGCAGCTCGATGTCGTTGTGCGACCAGGTGAGCTCGGTGTTGAAGCGCTCGCCCAGCCGCCACCGCACCTCGGGACGGAGCGCCACCCGGTCGCCGCCGAAGAAGCCGCCGACGTTGGCCCGCAGCTCGAAGCCGGCCGGCGCGCCGCGGTTGGTGAAGAAGACGATCTGCGCCTCCGCGTGCTCGTAGGCGCCCGCCGGCACGACCACGCCGGGGGCGATCTCGAAGGCCTCCTTGACCCCCTCGCGGGTGAAGTTCACCCCGGTGTGGATCTCGTAGCCGCTCTTCCACTCCCAGTGGCTGTCGAGGTGGAGGAAGCCCGACTCCTGGAAGCCGTCGAAGTCCCAGAAGCCGCGGTAGGAGACGTGCGGGCGGATCTCCTGGAGCCCCCAGAGCTTCGCCGGCCGGATCCGCCGCAGGACGAAGAGGTCGGGCTTGCGGTAGCCGCGGCGGGCGAGGAACCCCACCTCCGGGTCGAAGCTCTCGGCCACCTCGGTGTAGCCGCCCGAGAACCGCCAGTCGCCGGAGTCCCAGCTCCCGTCGAGGTGAAAGGCGTGGTCGTCGCCCTCGGCCCCCGGCGTGTCGGTGCGCGCGACGAAGCCGGTGACGAGCGCGTGCTCGCCGATCCCCCAGCGGCCGTCGACGGCGAAGGTCGCGCTGTCGTCCGCGCCGGCGCCGCCCAGGCCGCCGCCGCGCCGGGTCACCACCAGGGCGCCGACCTGCGAGCGGCGCGCCAGGTCGCGGCTGAACCGCGCCACCCCGAAGTCGTTCTCCGGCGCGACCCCGGCGACCGCGTCCGAGCGCATCCAGAGGAAGCCGAGGTTGTTGCGGCCCGCCTTGCCGGTGAGGCGGGCGCCGCCGGCGATCGGGATGCGCTCGCCGTCCGGCCCGATGCCGATCCGGCGGCTGAAGAACAGCTCGACCTCCTCTTCCACCCCGATCGAGAACAGCCCCGCGTTCTCCAGGAAGAAGGGACGCTTCTCGGGGAAGAAGAGATTGAAGCGGTCGAGGTTGATCTGCTGCTCGTCGGCCTCGACCTGGGCGAAGTCGGTGTTGAGCGTCGCGTCGAGGGTGAGGCTCGGCGTCACCCCGTACTTGAGGTCGATCCCCAGCTCCGAGTCGTCCGCGGTGCCCGCTCCCTCGATCGCGGGGCGCCGGGCGCTGGCGAGCGCGTAGGGCACCAGCTGCCGGGTGCGCGGACTCGGCGCCTCGATCCCGACGAGCTCGCCCGCCAGCGACAGCCGGAAGAGGTCGTACTGGAGCGGCAGCGGCGCCCAGTAGGAGGTCTCGTTGCGGCGCCGGATGTTGCGCTGGAAGTTGACCCCCCAGGTCTGCTCGCCGCCGCGCGGAAAGCGCAGCGTCCGGAAGGGGATCGCCAGCTCGGCGCTCCAGCCGATCTCCGAGATCTTCGCCTTGACCTCCCAGACCCCGTCCCAGTTGCGGTTGAAGCCGCCGGCCGAGCCGAAGCCGCCGCCCCCCTCGCCGCGGAGCTGCCCGTCGTACTCGATCCCCGCCGGGTTGGTGCCGAAGACGAA
>JBFJMD010000004.1:0-20881 GCA_041634115.1 Thermoanaerobaculia bacterium
CGGTCGGCGCGCCGGTAGAGGAGCCGCTTGGCGCCCAGGAGCAGCCGCGTGCGGGGCGCCATTGGGCCCCGCACCACCCCCCCCCGCACGGAGAGGACCAGCCGGCAGCGGTGCCGCGAGAGGTCGCGCGCCAGAACCGCCACCACGTTGCCTCCGCTCGAGGTCGAGAACAGCACCCGCGGCCGCCGCCGCCGCAGCGCGCCGGCGAGCGCCGGCGCGGCCCGCCACAGCGAGCCGGCGCCGAGGTCCACGACCGGCACGTCGGCGGGCAGGTCGGCGAGGAAGGGACCCTCGGCCCGCACCAGCGCCAGCGCCGGCGCGAAGAGCCCGCGGTCGAGGGTGCGGAGCAGGGTGAGAGTCACCCGGTCGGCGCCGCCGCCGGCGAGATGGGGGCGGAAGAAGAGGACCGGCAGCGGACCGGGCGCCGTCTCAGAGGCCAAGCAGCACCTCCCGCGCGCGGGCGTCCCAAGTGTGGCCGCGCTCGAAGTCGGCCAGCGCGGCGGCCGCCAGCCGCCGGCCCAGGTCGGCGTCGGCGAGCAGCCGCCGCACGGCCGCCTCCCAGGCGCCGGCGTCGCCGGGCGGCGCCAGCAGCGCGTTGCGCCCGTCCTCCAGCACCTCGCCCAGCACCGGCAGGTCGGAGGAGACGATCGGCCGCCCCGCCGCCATGTACTCGAACATCTTGAGCGGCGACATCCAGGCCGAGGTGTCGGTGCGTCCGAGGGCGGTCTCGACCCGGCGCTCGTAGGGCATCAGCAGGAGGTCGAAGGCGCGGTAGTAGGCGGGTAGGCGCGCCGGCGGGACGTAGCCGTGGAGCACGAAGTTCGGCGGCGCCGCCGCTCCGCGCAGGCGGGCGAGGTCGGCCGGCGCGCCGCCGACCGCGTGCAGCGTCGCCTCGGGCAGCCGGCGGGCGAGCTCGACGAGGACCTCGGTGCCCCGTCCCGGGTAGAGGTGTCCCACGTAGCCCAGGTGCGGGGCCGGCCGGTCGCCGAAGGCCGCCGGCGGAGGGGCGGGGGCGGCGCCGTCGGCCAGCGGATCGGCCGCGTCGTGCGCCACTCGCAGGCGCTCCGGCGGCGGACACGCGGGCAGCGCCGCGAAACGCTCGGCGAGCGCCGCCGAGATCACCACCAGCCGGCGGAAGCCCCGGGCGCCGAAGATGCCCCGGTGGAGGCGCCGCGAGAGCGCCCCGGCGGGCGGGGCGTGGGCCTCGAAGACCACCGGCAGGCCGAGCGCCGCGGCGAGCCGGGTGCCGACCGGGTCGCGGCCGTAGACGAGGTCGATCTCGCGGCGCTTGGCGGCGAGCAGCCGCGCCAGCGCCAGCGTGTGCAGCACGCCGCCTCCCGGCGCCGCCGGGCGCGGCAGCTTGCGGAGCGCGAAGCCGGGCGCGACGCCGTAGAAGGCGAAGTCGTCCTCGACGCCCGGCTCCTGGCGCGGCGGGCAGCGCTTGGTGACCAGGGTCACCTCGTGGCCCTGGCGGGCGAGCGCCGCGCACATCTTCATGACGTGGACGCTGCTGGCGCGCCGGGAGGGGACGTAGGAGATCGAGAGGTAGAGGATTCGCACGGGGAAGATCGGGCCCGCTTCCGGCCCCGGGGAGCGGGGAAAGCTGGCCCCTACGCCGCGTAGCGCCGGCCGAGCGCGGCGACGATCCGCTCCGCCGCCCGGCCGTCCCAGAGCGGCGGCGGCCGCCGCCGCTCGCGGTCCGCGGCCAGCCGCTCCCGGGCGCCGGCCAGGATCTTATCGGGATCGGTGCCGACGAGCAGGTTGGTGCCGTGGGTGAGGGTCACCGGGCGCTCGGTGTTGTCGCGCAGCGTCAGGCAGGGAATCCCCAGCGCCGTCGTCTCCTCCTGGACGCCGCCGGAATCGGTGAGCGCCAGCCGGGCGCCGTCGAGGAGCCCGACGAACTCCAGGTAGCCCATGGGCTCGCAGAGCGCCAGCCCCGCACTCTTCGCCGACCGCTCCGCCGCCGGCCGGTCCGCGAGCCGCTCGCGGGTGCGCGGGTGGACCGGGAAGACGACCGGCAGCTCGCGGCCGATCTCGGCGACCGCCGCCAGCAGCGCCTCCAGGACTTCCCCGCGATCCACGTTGGAGGGCCGGTGGAGGGTGAGGACCGCGTACTCGCCGCCGGCCGCCAGCCCCAGCCGCTCGCGCACCGCCGGCGCCAGCTCCCGCGCCCGCTCCAGGCCGTGGAGCAGGCTGTCGACCATCGTGTTGCCGACGAGCTCGACCGCGGCGTCCGGCACCCCTTCGCGGGCGAGATTGCGGTTGGCGCTCTCCTCGGTGGTGAAGAGCGTCTCGCTCAGCCGGTCGGTGACGACGCGGTTGATCTCCTCCGGCATCGAGCGGTCGAACGAGCGCAGCCCGGCCTCGACGTGGGCGACCGGGACGCCCAGCTTGGCGGCGGTGAGCGCCGCCGCGAGCGTCGAGTTGACGTCGCCGAAGACGACGAGCGCCCGCGGGCGGGCCTCGGCGAGCGCCGGCTCGAGCCGCCGCATGACCTCCGCCGTCTGCGCCGCGTGCGAGCCCGAGCCCACCTCCAGGTGGAGATCGGGCCGCGGCAGCCCGAGGTCGCGGAAGAAGACGCCCGAGAGGGCGGGATCGTAGTGCTGGCCGGTGTGGACCAGCGTCGGCTCGAAGAGCCCGGAGGCTCGGGCGGCGCGCAGCACCGGCGCCGCCTTGACGAAGTTGGGACGGGCGCCGACGACCAGCCACAGGCGCGGCTTCACGGGTGTCCTCTCGCTTCACGCATCGTCGCCGGCCACCCGGCGCAGGAAGGCCTCGAGATCGGCGGCGATCCGCCGCCAGGAGAGCTCGGCCTCGGCGGTCGCGCGCCCGGCGGCGCCCAGCCGGCGCCGCAGCTCCGGGTCCCGCAACGATAGCAGCGCGTCGGCGAGCGCCGACGGCGCGCCCGGCGGCACCAGCAGCCCGTTCTCGCCGTGGACGACGAACCGCTCGACGTCGCCCACCCGGGTCGCGACGACCGGCCGCCCCGTCGCCAGGTACTCGGCGAGCTTCGAGGGGAAGCCGAAGGCCGCGGTGCGCGAGCGCGGTCGCGGGATCACCAGGACGTCGGCCTCGGCGAGCGCCTCGGGCATCCGCTCGTAGGCCACCCGGCCGCGCACCGCCAGCCGCTCCCCGAGCAGCTCGCGGGCGCGACGCTCGACCTCGGGGAAGCGGTCGCTGCCGCCGACGAAGACGAGGCGCAGGCCCTCCCCGCGGCGAACCAGGATCTCGGCGGCGTCGAGCAGCGTCGAGACCCCCTGGTAGGGACGGAAGTTGCCCGCGTAGACGACCGTGAGGTCCGCCGCCGGTGGTCGCGCGAGCGGCCGGAAGAGGTCGGGATCGACCCCGCCGCGCAGCACCAGGACCGGCTTTCCGAGCCCGGCGACGCGGCGGGCGAGCCCGTCGGTGACGACCGTGAAGGCGTCCATCGCGCGCTGGTGGCGCCGCTCGTCCAGCCGCGCGCGGGCCCAGCCGGCGAGGCGCCGGGGCCACGGCCGCCAGCTCTGCTCGAGCCTCTCCGCCGCGAGGTCGCCGTGGAGGTCGACGACCCTGGGCGGCTTGGCGCCGAGCGCCGCGAGCGGCGCCAGCGCCTTGTGGGTGTGCCCCCAGAGGACGTCGGGCGCCAGCTCCTCCACCGCCGCGGCGAGCGCCGCGGCGGCGGCGCCGGGCGGACCGAGGCTGCGATGGGCGAGCCCGGCCGGCAGCACCGCGCCGCCCGGGTCGCGGCTCAGGATCGCGACCTCGACGGCGGGCCGCTCCGCCAGCGCGGCCGCCAGGTTGCGCGCCCGCGACGGGGTGCCGCGTCCCTCGAGCAGCTTGCCGCCGAAGAGGACGAGGACGCGCATCGACGACCGGGCGGGAGGGTCGGCCGCCCTACCCGCCGATCTCGTAGACCCGCCGCATCCAGGCGACGGTCTTCGCCACCCCTTCCGCGAGCGAGACCTTTGGCGCGTGCCCGAGGTCGCGCTCCGCCTTCGACACGTCGACCTTCTTGTCGCGGGTGGTGAAGGGCTCGGCCTCGCGGTACTCGACCAGATCGTCGCCGATCCCGACCTCGGCGAGGATCAAGTCCGAAAGGGCCTTGATGTCGTGGTACTCGGTGCTGGCGATGTTGTAGACCTCGCCCGGCCGGAATCGGTCGGCGATGTTGGCGAGGGTCTCGGCGGTGTCGGTGATGTAGGACGAGGTGCGGTGGTGACCGAGATAGACGGTGTAGGGGAGGCCGTGCAGGGCGCGATAGGTGAAGAGGCAGTTCACCGAGCGGTAGGGCGTGTAGTACTCGCCTTCGCCGTAGGTGTTGAACAGCCGCACCCGCACCGTCTCGGTGCCGTGCATCGCCGCCGAGTTCATCACCTGCAGCTCGTTGACCCACTTGGTGATCGCGTAGTCGTTGAGCTGGCGGACCTCGAGCCGGTCCATCACGTCCTCGGCCATCGTGCCGTCGTAGTCGCCGTAGACCTCGGAGCTCGAGGAGAGGACCATGCGGAAGCCGAGCCGCTCCTGCATGCGGACGAGGTGCTTGGTGCCGACCACGTTCGAGCGCCAGAGGGTCTCGTAGTAGTCCTCGCCGTTCCAGCGCCCGAACTCGGCGGCGAGGTGGTAGACGCAGTCGAAGGAGCGGCCCTCGAAGGCCCGCTCGACCTGGCGGAAGGAGCCCACGTCGCAGCGCACGTACTGCGGGTCGTGATGGTGGACCAGGTCCGCGACCCACACTTCGTGGCCGCGGGCGCGGAGGATCCGCGTCAGGTGGCTGCCGACGACGCCGAGGCCGCCGGTCACGAGAATCCGGCTCATGCTCTCCCTCCGATTGCGATCGCGATCGTGCTCGCGTCCGGCGGCCGCGTGCCGGCCGCGGCGCATCCTTTCACACTCCCCGCACCCGGGAGGCCGGGGCGAGCCCGACGAGCGGCCGCAGCTCCGTCAGGTCGGCGACGCGGACCACGTCGGCGCCGCCGAAGTCCTGGTGGTCCGACTCGCGGGCCACGAAGCGCACGCCGGCGGCGAGCGCGGCGCGGTAGTCGGAGAGGCCGTCGCCGACCATGAGCACCGTCGCCGGCCCCAGACGGTAGCGGCGCAGCAGGTCGCGCACGATCACCTCCTTGGTGTCCGGCGCCCCCCGCACCTCGTCGAAGTAGGGCGCCAGCCCCCGCAGCTCCACGATCCGCTCCAGCTCCCCCTGCGGCGTGCCCGAGGCGACGAAGGCGCGCAGCCGGCCGCGGAGGTCGGACAGCAGCTCGAGGGCGCCGGGGACCGGCGGGCAGGCGAGCACCCTCTCCAGGACCAGCGCCGAGTAGGCCTCGCCGAGCCGCCGCGACTCCGCCGCGTCCAGCTCGCGGCCGAGCAGGTGGCGGTAGATCCAGGCGAACTTGTCGAAGCGCGAGATGCCGAGGTGCTCGTAGTGGTGGCGGAGGATCGCCTCGCGGTGCTCGGGATGGGCGGCGAACAGCTCCAGGAACGCCTCGGTCTTGATCTCCGCCGACTCCAGGATCACGCCGTCGAAGTCGAAGACGACCGCGGCCAGCGCCGGCGGCCGTCCGCTCACGAGCCCGGGACCCGCGGCCGCTCGGCGAGCCACCACTCCGCGACGGCGACGTCGAACGGGGTGTGGACGTCGCGCCCGGTGACCCAGGTGCGCACGAGCGGCAGGCAGCGGCGGCCCATCCACCACCAGGGGTTGGGCCCCTCGCGGCGCCGCACGCAGTCCTTGCGAAAGGCCCAGACGCCCTGGTCGTAGTAATAGGCGCGGGGATAGGACTGGCGCTCGGTCGAGACCTCGCGCGCGCCGCCGTACGGGCGCAGCAGCCCGTCGTGGATCTCCAGCGCCCGCAGCGGATGGTCGTCGGCGGCCTCCCACACGGTCATCACCGAATCCAGGTCGTCGCGCGCCTCAAGCGGCTCGAGGCAGCGGTCGATGAGCGCCCCGTCCACCATCACCGTGTTGCCGAGCAGTAGCGCGACGAGCTCGAGCTGCGGCTCGCGCTCGTCGACCCACTCGACCGCGTGGCGGATCACGTCGCCGTGGTTGACGCTGTCGCCGGCGAGCTTCGCCGGGCGTTCGATCACCGTGGCGCCGAGGTCGCGGGCGACGGCGGCGATCGCCTCGCCGTCGGTCGAGACGTAGATCCGCTCGATCGAGCCGGCCTCCCGCGCCGCTTGGATCGGATAGGTCACCAGCGGCAGGCCGGCGACCGGATGGACGTTCTTGTCGGGGATCGACTTGCTGCCCGCGCGGGCGGTGACGATCGCCGCGTTCACCCGCCCCCCTGGTCACCGACCACGACCTCCTCGAGGGGCCGCTCGTGCATCTGCTCGAGGAGCTGCAGGAGGCCCTCGCCCATGTCCACGTAGCAGGTGGAGGTGAGCTTGCGGCCGAGGCGCGGGTTGTAGGAGTAGGGGGTGACCCGGTAGTGCCCGTCGCTCGGCTTGCCGGGGTCGTCGTAGGCGATCGCCAGCTCGCGGCCGAGGATCTCCGAGAACATCGTGAAGAGGTCCTTGAGGCGCGTCGGGTGCGAGCCGGTGATCACCAGGTGGTGGTTGCGGTGCTGCTCGTCGAGGGCGTCGACGCTCAACCGCGCGGCGTCCTCGACGTGGATGTACTCGCGGGTGTCGTCCGGGGTGCCGGGGATGTGGATCGGCTCCTTGGCCAGCGCCTGGCGCAGCAGCCGGTGGACGCCGTTGGTCTCGCCGGCCCGCGGGCCGTAGAGGCTGCCGTAGCGCAGGATGGTGAACGGCAGCCCGTAGCGGCGCTGGTACTCTTCCACGTAGGCCTCGCACGCCTGCTTGCTGCAGCGGTAGAAGCCGCCGGCGCGGCTGTAGACGTAGACGGTGCTGGCGAAGAGGAAGCGCTCGGCCGCCGCCTCGCGCGCCGCCTCCAGCGCGTGGACGGTGCCGAGGACGTTGGTCTCGGCCGCCTCCAGCGGCAGATCGCGCGCCTCGTTGATGTCGGCGAGCGCCGCCATGTGGTAGATCGCCGCGCAGCCCGCCGCGGCCTCGGCCAGCTGGTCGCGATCGGCCAGGTCGCCCAGGACCATCCGCTGGGCGGGGCGCAGCCAGGGCGAGGGGCGGCGGTCGAAGATCACCACCTCGTGGCCCAGGTCGGTCAGTCGATCCGCGATGAAGCTGCCGAGAAAGCCGGAGCCTCCGGTGACCAGTACGCGCTTCATGATGGGGTTCTCCGCCCGAGGCCGGCGAGCAGGTTCTCGACCGCCTCGACCTCCATGCGCAGCCGGCTCTCGGCCGCGTAGGAGCCGATGTGGGGGGTGAGCAGCACCGACGCCAGGCCGGCCAGCGGGCCCCGGTAGGGCTCCCGCTCGTAGACGTCGAGGAAGGCGCCGGCCAGGAGGCCCTCCTCGAGGCGCTCGGCCAGCGCCTCCTCGTCCACCAGCCCGCCGCGGGCGCAGTTCACCAGGATCGCGTCCGGTCTCATGCGGGCGAGGTGCATGCGGTCGAGGAGTCGGGGGGGACGGGGTCCGGCGTCGAGGTGCAAGCTGACGATGTGGGAGCGCTCGAGCAGCTCCTCCAGAGCGATGAATTCTACACCGTGGCGGTCCGCGAACTCGGCGTCGGGCTCGGGATCGGCGGCGACGAGCTCGACCCGGAAGGGGGCGAGCAGCCGGGCCAGCGCCTTGCCGATGCGTCCGAGCCCGACGATGCCGACCGTCTTGCCGGCCAGCAGGCGCCCCATCGGCTTGCTCCAGGTCCCGCGGCGGACGGCGCGATCGGCCTCGCCGAGGCGGCGCAGGAGATGGAGAATGCCGGCCAGGGTGAGCTCGGCGACCGCGTCCACCGGCGCCTCCGGGGTGGAGTAGACGCGGATCCCGAGCTCGCGCGCGGCGTCCAGGTCCACGTTGTCGAGCCCGGTCCCGCAGCGCGAGACGACCTCGAGGGCGGACGCCCCCTCGAGCACCCCCCGGTCGAGGGTCTCGGTCCCGGCGACGAGACCGGCGACCCCGGCGAGCAGCTCGACCGTCTCCGCGCGCTCCAGCCGCCGCCCGTGCGGGTTGAGCACCGCCTCGACGCCCGCCCGCCGCAGCCGATCGAGCGGCGCCGCGCCGCAGGCGCCGAAGGAGGTCGTCGAGATCAGCACGCGGGGCTTCATCGCGGGGCCGCCTGCGGTCAAGCGCGGACCAGGTTCGGCGCCTCGCCGCGAAAGACGCCCCGCGTGTCCACGACCAGCGGCGCCCGCGCCAGCACCCGGTCGTAGTCCACCCCGCTGTGGTCGGTGACGACGACGACCGCGTCCCGCTCGGCGAGCAGCTCGTCGGTCAGCTCGCGCGAGCGCATCGCCGGCAGTTCGCTCCAGGAGCGCATCCGCGGCGCCGCCGGGATGTGGGGGTCGTGGTAGGCGACGTCGCACCCGGCCGCGAGGAGTCGCTCCAGCAGCTCGAAGGCCGGGCTCTCGCGCGGGTCGCCGACGTCCCTCTTGTAGGCGAGGCCGAGAAGCAGGATGCGGCTGCCGGCGAGGTCGCGGCCGCGCGCGGCGAGCGCGGCGCGGAGCTTGCCGACGACCCAGCCCGGCATCTCGACGTTGACCTCGCCGGCGAGCTCGATGAAGCGCGGCAGCACGCCGTGCTGGCGGGCCTTCCAGGTCAGATAGAAGGGATCGATCGGGATGCAGTGGCCGCCCCAGCCGGGTCCGGGGTTGAAGCGCATGAAGCCGAACGGCTTGGTGGAGGCCGCCTCCAGCACCTCCCAGACGTCGATCCCCATGGCGTCGTAGACCATC
The DNA here is from genome assembly GCA_041634115.1 of Thermoanaerobaculia bacterium. Classification (GTDB taxonomy): domain Bacteria; phylum Acidobacteriota; class Thermoanaerobaculia; order Multivoradales; family JAHEKO01; genus JBFJMD01. Next base: position 8,726 of record JBFJMD010000004.1, read on the forward strand.
TTCAGCTCGTTGACCAGCGCGATGTTGACGGCGCGGAAGATGTTCTCGGTGAGCTTGGTGGCCTCCGCCACCCGCGCCCCGGAGACCGGCACGGTGGAGACCACGATCCGCCGGTAGAGGAGGTGCGCCAGCTCGGCGGAGACCGGGTCGACGCCGCCGACGACCTTGGGGATCGTGGCGGTGCCGTGGTCGGGATTGCCGGGGTCCTCGCGCTCGGGGGAGTAGGCGAGGAAGAATTCCTCGCCGCACGCCAGGCCGCGCCGCTCCAGTGCCGGACGCAGGACCTCCTCGGTGGTGCCCGGATAGGTCGTCGACTCGAGGACCACGAGCTGGCCGCGGCGCAGCCGCCCGGCGATCGCTTCCGCCGTCGCCAGGACGAACGAGAGGTCGGGGTCGCGCCCGGCGGTGAGCGGGGTCGGGACGCAGATGAGCAGCGCGTCCGGCTCGCCCAGGCGCGAGAAGTCGGCCGTCGCCGCCAGCCTCCCGGCCGCCACCGCCGCCGCTACCCGGCCGCCGTCGAGGTGCCGGATGTAGCTCTCGCCGGCCTCGAGCGCCGCCACCTTCTCGGCGTCGACGTCGAAGCCGAGGACCGAGAAGCGGCGCGCGGCGAAGGCCAGCGCCAGGGGCAGTCCGACGTAGCCGAGGCCGATCACCCCGACCCGGGCCTCGCGGCTCTCGATCCTGGAGCGCAGCTCGCCGGCCGCGCTCGAGTTGGCGGACGGGCTAGCCTGCATTTCTCACCGGCTCCCTACCGCGCGCTCCGGATGGACGTGAAACCGCGGGACTCGCCTCTGTCGTGCATCCTCGACGGATGTCGAATACGTCTGCGGTGCCTTCGGTCGCCAGGCCCCGCATCTTTAGGCACCTCCGGCCGCTCGCGACGGCACCCGGTGAGCGCGGGCTAGGGCTGGTCGTCGGAGGCCCGGCGCGGCTCGCGATGGTGGATGGTGGTTCCGGCCACGACCGCCCCGGCGGTCGCCGCGGTCGGGAACCAGGTCGCCACGACGCAGGCGCGGCAGACCCCGTCGCCGCGCAGCACGCCGTTCTCGCCGACGCGGGTCACGATGCCGTCGCAGAGCCAGTGGAAGACCGGCCGCTCGACCTGGGCCTCCGTCGTCTCGCCGACGGTCAGGTTCTCCGAGAGGCCGCGCTCGTGGGGCGTCAGCTCGGCCTCGCACTCGTCGCGGTCGCGCACCTCGATCACCCGGTCGGGCGAGCGCCACTTGCGCTGGCCGGCGGCGTCGTGGATCGCCACGAAGTACTCGGCGGCCTCGTGCTCGAGCTGCTCCAGCCAGTTCTCGATCTCGTCCCGGCCGCGCCCTTCGATCCAGTCGCGGTCGGCGAGGATCTCCCACCACTCGTCGGTGAGCAGCCTCTGCGCGCGCTCCTCCGGCTTCGGAAAGACCGTCCAGTAGCCGTCGCCGCCGGAGGGGTCGAGCTCGGTGTAGTAGAAGGCGCCCGAGGGATGGAGGCGGCGGAAATAGAGTCGCACGGAGTCGCCGCCCGCCACGCCCTCGACCTTCGCGGAGAGCGCGGCGTTGGCCTCGCTGGGTAGGCACTCGGGTGCCGCCAGCTCCGCGCCGGCCGCCAGGGCGAGCGACGCGCAGAGCGTCAGCGCCAGGCTTGCGAGGCCGACTTTCGCGTTCTTTCTCATCGATCTGCCCCTCCGCGTCTTCGCGCGTCGCAAGATTACGCTGTTTGATTCCGAGCGTCAAACGGCGGCCGCCGGCTAGGGCCGGCCGCCCAGGATTCGCGCGGCGTAGCTCTCGACGAAGGGGGTGCGCTCGAGGTGCTCGAGGGCGCGCTCGAGGGTGCTCGCGGCCCCTGCGGCGTCCCCCGTCTCGAAGAGCGCCACCGCCTTGTAGAAGATGAGGTCGGCCCGCTCGGGACCGAGCTCGCCGGCGCGCCCGAAGTAGTGCACGGCGCGCTGCCAGCGCGACGCGAGATAGGCGGCCTCGGCGGCCAGCAGCTGCGGCTCCACGAGGTCGGCCCACTCCTCGGCCAGCGCGCTGGCCAGCTCCGTCGCCTCCGCGAGGTCTTCGGGCCGCTGCGCCCGGGCGAGGAGCCCACGGACCCGCGCCATCTGCACCCGGAGATCGTCTGCGGCCGGCGCGGCGTCGACCGACGTCGAGGGCGTCGCCGCGGCGACCCGCGGCGACGCCGCCGGCGCGGTGCCGAGCGGCGGCGCGGCCGCGGGCGGCCGCTCCCGGTCCACCCTCGCGGCGAGCCGCGCGACGCTCCGCGCCGAGCGCGCCGGCGCGGCCAGGCCGTCGACCAGAGCGCGGGCCCGGTCCCATTCGCCGCGCTCGACGAGACAGCCGAGGAGACGGCCGGCCGCCTCCGGCCCGAGGCGCGCGGCCGCGCAGGCGCCGGCCGCTTCGGCGGCGGCCGCGCAGTCGCCGAGGGCGGCGGTGGTGACGGCGCGCAGGCACCGCGCCTCGCCGTTCGCGGGCTCGAGCTGGAGCGCCCGGTCGAGCCACGGAAGGGCGCGCCGCTCGCGACCCGCTTCGGCCTCCAGCCGGGCCAGCTCGATCGGCCAGCGGGCGCGCGCGGGCTCGGCCGCCGCGCGCCGCTCCAGCTCCGCCCGCCGGCGCTTGGTACCGAGTCCCTCGATCTCCGACATCTCGAGGTCGTCCGCCACCGCTCCGAAGAGCGGCGAGCTGCGCAGCTCGGCGGCCGGGATGCGGGCGACGAGCTGGCGCTCGAAGGCCGCGCGCTCGGCCTCCGGGATCGGAGAGCGGCTGAAGCCGCCGAGCCGCTCTTCGACCTCCACGAGTCGCTGGAAGGTCTCGGCGAAGCCGTCGCCGTCACCGGCCGAGGCCTGGGCCAGGCCGAGCCGCACGAGGCAGGGCGAGAGCAGGTCGGGCTCGTCGAGGAGGCCGAAGCAGGCGATCCGCAGGCGGCGTGCGGCCGTGGCGTGGTCGCCGCGCGCGTGGGCACGGGCGCCCTCCTCCATGAGCTGCAGGTAGAAGGGATCGGCGCCGCGTGCGGCGGAGGGCGCCAGGGCGGCGGCCAGGAGCAGGGCCGCGACGAGCGGCCTCGGGTCGATTCTCATGGTCGGCGTTCGCCTCCGTTGGGTCGGGCTAGGCCCCCGGCAGGGGGAGGTTCTCGACGACGGCGCGGGGGTTGTCGCGGGTGAGGCGCCGGGCCGCCTCCTCGCCCCAGACCGCCGTGATCTGCTCGAAGGCCTTGCGCAGCCCCGGGGGGCGCCAGGTCGAGCTGTGGGCGTCGCTGGCGACGAAGCTCACCAGCCCCTCGTCCATCAGGTCGGCGGCCACCCGGCGGATGCGCCGCCCGAAGTCTCCGGTCAGGCTCATCGCGGTGATCTGGAAGAGGGCGCCGGCGCCGGCCAGCCGCCGCACCCGGGGGAGGTCCCCGGCCAGCTCCGGGAGCAGCTCGGGGTGCGCCAGCACGGGCAGCCAGCCGTCGAGCTGCAGCTCGTGGACCAGGCTCTCGGCGTCGGGACCGGCGCCCTGGCGATCGAGCTCGAGCAGCAGGTAGCGCGACCCCGCCAGCGGCACCACGCCCGACCTGGGGACGTCCTCGAGGTCGCCGAGCAGCTCCCGGTCGACCCGGATCTCGCCGCCGAGCAGCACCCGCAGTCGGTCGCCGGCGACCTTCTGGACGTGGCCCTGCAGAACCTCGAGCCGCGGGCGATCGTTGTTCCACCACCGCGGGTGGCGCTGATGGGGGGTGGCGACCAGCACCTCGCAGCCGTCTTCGGCCGCCATGTCGCACATGAGCGTCGCTTCATCCAGGTCCCTGGCGCCGTCGTCGATGCCCGGTAGAACGTGAATGTGGAGGTCGATCATCAGGCGGCGTGGTCTTCGACCTGCTCGCCGCCGTAGGCCTCGTAGTAATGATAGCGGCGGCTGTAGTAGCCGCTCCGGGTCGGTTGGAAGCGGTTGAGGACCGCGCCCAGGATCTTGACCTCCGCCAGCAGCAGCCGGTCGCGGCAGGAGCGGACGTCCTCGCGCAGCACCTTGTGGGCCCGCAGGCAGAGCACGACCCCGTCGCTCAGGGAGGCCGGCAGGATGGCGTCGGCGACCGCCAGGGTCGGAGGCGTGTCGACGATCACGAAATCGAAGCGGTTGCGGGCGTGCTGGATGAAGTCGGTCATGCGCTCGGACGCCAGCAGCTCCGAGGGATTGGGAGAGTGCGGTCCCGAGGGGCAGATGTGGAGGCCCTTGATCGACGTCGGCAGGTAGCAGGTCTCGGGGTCGCCGGCGGCGGTCAGCAGGTTGACCAGGCCGTGGCGGTTGCTGACCTGGAGCACCTTGTGCAGGCGCGGCTTGCGCAGGTCGCCGTCGATCAGCAGCACCCGGCGACCGAGCTGCGCCAGCACGATGGCGAGATTGACCGCGGTCGCCGTCTTGCCCTCGGCCGCCTCGGCCGAGGTGATGGTGACGACCTTGAGCGCGCGGGCGCTCGACAGCATGAGGGCCGTGCGCAGCGATCGGTAGGCCTCCGAGATCGCCAGCCGCGGCTGCAGCTCGGGCAGCATCTCGACCCGCACCTCTTTCTCCGTCCCGCCGACCCCGACCTCCGCCGCGACGGCGCGCTCCGGTCGCCGGCGCGACCCCTTCCGCCTCGAGCCGTAGGCACCGTAGCCGCCGTAACCGCCGTAGCCGCGCCCGGCCGCCCCGAGGTCGGGGATCACCGCCAGCACCGGGAATCCGAGCAGGTTCTCCAGCTCCTCGGGGCTCTTGACGGTGCGATCGAGAAGGTGGATCAGGAAGACCAGGGCGACCCCCAGCAGCAGCCCCGAGCCCAGGCCGAGGGTGAGGTCGCGGCGCAGCGACGGGCGGAACGGGGCGGTGGGCACGAGCGCCGCGTCCACCACCCGGATGTTCGACGCCCGGGTGCCGGTGAGGCTGGCCGACACGCCGGCGGCCGAGAGCTGTTTCAACAGCTCGTCCTGGAGGTCGCGCTGGGCGGCGATCTCCATCTGCAGGTTGTTGTACTCGACCGACAGCGAGTTCAGGTCGAGGGCCTCGTTCTTGATCTTCTGGATCTCCGCCGCGAGGGCGCTCTCCCTGCGCAGGGCCGTCTGGTACTCGCCGTAGGCGCTCTCTCTCGATTCTTCGGCGCGCTCGTCCACCAGGCGCCGCAGGCGCAGCGCGGTCTCGTCGATCTGGGCCTTGAGGTCGACCATGTCCGGCCAGTTCGGCTTGTAGGTCTGGAGCTTGATCTCGTACTCCTGCTCCATGCCCACGAGCTTGCGCCTCAGCTCCGCGACCAGGCCGTCGGACTGGATCTCGGCGATCGCCTCGCCGGGCGAGCTCTCCAGCTCCTTGAAGCGCGCCTGCTTCTCGATCCGCTGTCCGCGCGCGGTGAAATAGTCGCCGTAGAAGCGCTGCAGCTTCTGCAGCGTGACGTTGGACTCCGGGTCGAGGACCACGATGTCGCTCTCGCGGCTGTACTCCTGGAGCTGCCGCTCCTTGCTCTGGATCTGCCCCTTGATCTCCTCGAGCTGGTCGGCGAGGAAGGTCGACGCCTGGTAGACGGTCTCCGAGCGGGTCTCGATCCCCCAATCGATGAAGGCCTCCGCGAGCCCGTTGACGATCCGCGACGCCAGCTCGGGGTCGCTGGCGACGTAGGAGACCTCGACCAGCTCGGTCTCCTTGATCGGCTCCACGTCGAGCCCCGCCAGCAGCCGGTTGGCGAGGCGCGCCACCGCCAGGCGGTCGTCGTCCGCGGAGACGGCGCGCTCCCCATCCGATCGCGGCAGCTCCGAGCGCCGCGGGTTGAAGGCCGGATCGTCCATCAGGCGCAGGTTCTCGACCACCCGCTCGGCGAGCCCGCGGCTGCGCAGCAGGCGGTACTGGGTCGGGTAGTACTTCATGCTGACCCAGGCCTCCAGCCAGGGATTGCGGTCCGACCCGATCGCGAGCGGGCTGCGCTGCTCGATCTGCAGCACCGAGGCGGCGCGGTAGGCGGGCGGGGTGATGAAGAAGTGCACCAGCCCGGCCGCCGTCGTCAGCAGGCAGACGACCGCCACGAGGCGCCAGCGCCGCGCGACCAGCCGCAGGTAGTGTGCCGGGTTGAAGCCCGACTCCGGCAGCTCGGTGGGGATCAGCCCCGACTCGGCCACCGGCTGCTCGACGAAGCTCAAAAGAACGACTCCTTGACCACGATGAGATCGCCGTCCTTGAGCTGGAAATCGGGCTCGCGGCCGGAGAGCAGGCTCTTGTAGCCGACGACGAACTCGGTGGAGGTGCCGTCGTCGACGGGCCGCTTGATCAGGATCTTCTTCGAGGCGCGGTCGGTAAGGCCGCCCGCCTTGGAGAGCGCGGCCAGCAGCGTCACCCGCTCTCCCTTGGAGAAGGTCACCGCCCCCTGGCGGCCGACCTCGCCCATGAAGAACACGGTCACCTCCACCGTCTCGGCGACGTTGATGACGTCGTTGGCGAGGATCGGGATGTTCACCGTCTGGTCGGCGCGCACCAGCAGGTCCTCGACCGGGATCGCCAGCTGGTCCGACAGGCCGTTGTCGCTCCTGCGCAGGACGTGGATCGTGGTGCCGTGGTCGGAGGTCAGGCCGCCGGCCTCGGTGAGCGCCTCGAGCAGTGTCCAGCGGCCCGACAGCTCCAGGATCCCGGGCTTTTTGACGGCGCCGAGCACGGTGATCGGGCGCGAGCGGAACTCCACCACCTCGACCATCACCGTGGCCTTCTGGAGAAAGCCTTCGAGGGTCTCGCGGATGGCGTCGGCCGCCTCGCTCGCCGTCCGGTTGGCGACGTCGAGGCTGCCCACCACCGGCAGGTCGATCATCCCCTCGGCGTTCACCCGGCGCTCGACGTTGAGCGACGGCTCCTCGGCGACCCGCACCTCGAGCAGGTCCTTGGGGCCGATCCGGTAGTCGACGACGCCGTTCGCGCCCGCCGCGAGCGCCGGATACAAAATCACCGCGGCGACCGCGACGGCGGCCGCTGAGAGTCTCCCGCCCATCGGCGCTAGGTTACTACAACCGGGCCGCTTCGACCCGCGTGCCGCTACCAGCCGAAGAGCTCGCCGCCGACGCGAACGGCGGTGCGCAGCACGGTCGTCTCGCGGTCGAACTCGTCGATGCTCGAGTCGTAGCTCACCTCGCTCGCCCCCAGCTCGAGGTGGACGCGCTCGGTGAGCGGGTACTGGAAGTTGGCGCCGAAGGACTCGAAGTCGTCGTCGCGAGGGACCCCGGCCGCCGCCGTCTCGAACTCGTCGCGGCCGAGCTCGGCGAAGATCGAGGCCCTGCCCCACTCCCGCAGCCGGCGCGTGAGGCTGAGCCCGTAGCGCTGCTGGAGGAAGGTGCCGCGCTCGTCGAAGGCGGAGTAGACGAGCGAGCGTCCGCCGTAGCCGGTCAGCGCGCTGCGCGGCGCCAGCCGCAGCTCGACGCGCAGGGTGCCGGTGACCTGGTCGAAGCGCCGGTCGCCGCCCTCGAACTCGAGATCGCGGCTCACCAGGGTGCCCTCGGCGTCGACGCGGTTGCCCAAGAAGGCGATGCGCAGCAGCGGGCTCGTGCCCGAGTTCGAGCGGGCGCCGGGGTCGCGCAGAAAGTCCACGTCGGAGCGCTCGAGGCCGAGCCCGATCTCCAGGTTCTCTTCGAGCTCGTAGGTGAGTCCGGCGGCGGCCACCGTCTCGTCGCGGTCGAGCAGGGCGAGTCGCAGCCCGGGCAGCGCGTCCCCGAGGTCGGCGGCGTGCCGGATGCGCGCCGCGGAGAGCCGCCCGAAGGCGCCCAACCGGCCGCCGAGCTCCACCTCGAGATCGAGGGTCGCGCCCTGGTTGCGGATGACGACCGGCGTCTCCACCTCGCTGTTGAGATGGCGCTGCCGCTCGTCGCTGCGGGCCTGGAGCGACACGGTCATCCGGTTGAAGTAGCCGAAGGCGCCGATCCCGTAGCTCTCGGTGAGCTCGCGCAGCCGTTCCAGCTCTTCCCACCACACGTACTGCGGGCGGGCGAAGCCGGCGAGAATCGTCTTGGGCCCCAGATGGAGGTAGGCGTTGAGGCCGGCCGAGAGGGTGGCGGTGAAGTCCGAGATCGTCATTCCCTCGGCGCCGGCGAAGACGTTGTTGTGGTAGCCGACGTCGGTGAGCGCGAAGCCGGGATCGATCCGCAGCCGGCCCAGCTTCCAGCGCGCCTCGGAGTATCCGTCTTCGAGCACCTCGCGCGTCGGCGTCCGCGACTCCGCGAGGCTGCCGGGCAGGGAGTACTGGGTGAACTGGGCGCCCGCGCCGGCGGCGGCGAGCCAGAGGGCGACGCCGGCGGCGACCGCCGCTCGGGCGAGCGGTCTCGGTTTGTTGACCGGGTCGGCGCTCACGTATCCTCTCCCTCCGGATTCCTCCGGGTCTCGAATCGGAGCGCCATGATACCGCCTCGCAGCACGCTTCTCGCCGCCGCGCTGGCGCTCGTCCTGTTCTGGGCGCCGCTGCCGTGGGGGAGCGTGACGCCGGGAGCGGAGCTGGCGCTGCGCCTCGCGGTGCTCGCGGGCGTCGCCGTCGCCGCCCTCGCCGGCAGCCGCAGGGCGCTGGCCACGGTGGCGCTGCCGGCGGCCGCGATGTGCGCCGTCGCGGCGCTCGGCTGGCTCCAGGCCGCGGGCTGGCCGGAGGCGGTCGTGGCCCGGGTCTCCCCGGAGCACCTCGAGCTGCACCGCGCCGCGCGGGAGCTGGTCGGGGAGGCCGGAAGCGGGGGGCCGAGCCTGTCGCTCTCGCCCCGGGCCACGCGCGCCGCCGCGCTCGGCTGGATCGCGGCGGCGGCGGCCCTCGTCTGCGGAGCGGCGGCCGGCGCCAGCCGCCGCCGCCGACGGTGGCTGGGAGGCGCGGTCCTCCTCGCCGCCCTGGTCCAGGTGGTCTACGGCTCGCGGCTCTGGCGGCTGGAGGGCAGCGGACGGCTGCGCGGCACCTTCGTCAACTCCGACCACCTCGCGGTCTATCTGGAGATCGCGCTGGCGATCGCCTTCGCCTGGGGCTGGTGGGCCGTCGGGCGGGGCCGCCACGAGAGCCTGGAGCGCAAGCTCGCCTGGATCGGGCCGCCCGTCCTCGTCGGGCTGGCGATCCTCTCCGGCCTCGCCTTCACCGGCTCGCGCTCCGGGCTGGCCGCCGCGATCGTCGGCGTCCTGGTGGCGTCGATCTGCGCGGCGCGGCGGCCGGGCTGGCGGGGGCTCGCCGCCGGCCTCCTCGCGGCCGCCCTGGGGCTGGCGGCGGTCGCGGCCGTCGGCCTCGAGAGGGGCCTCGGCCGATCGCTCTCGACGTCGCTCTACGAGGTCGCGGTGAGCGAGCGCTTCGACGTCTGGAAGAGCGCGCTCGACCTCGTGCCCCGGTTCCCCTGGACGGGGACCGGCCTGGGGACCTTCCTGGAGGGCTTCGCCCTGGTGCAGCCGCCCGAGATGGCCGGCACCACCTGGAACCACGCCCACAACGACCCCCTGGAGCTGCTGGTGACCGGGGGGCCGGCGGCGGCGGGGCTGGCGCTCGTCGCGCTGGCCTGGCTGGCGCGGGCGCTCTGGCGGGTGCGCGGCCGGGGCGCCCGCTCGGAGACCCGGGCGGCGGCCATCGCCGCGCTCGGGGCGCTGGCCGCCGTCGGCTTCCACGAGCTGCTCGACTTCGGCCTCACCCTGCCCGCCAACGCCTTCACCCTGGCGGTCGTGGCCGGAGCGGCCGCCGCCGGCCGGCTCAGCCCGGAGTCAGGATCGCCCGACCCGGCATTCCCGGCCGTCCCTCGAGACGCCTGACCTCCAGCAGGTGGATGCCGCCGCCGGCCCCGACGCGGAAGCGCAGGCTCTCCCCCGGCGCCACCGGCCGCCGCCCGAGCAGGTCGCCGTCCCAGAGCACCTCGACCGCGCCGCCGTCGGCCGCGGCCCCCCGCATCTCGACGTCGAGCCGGTAGTCGGCGGCGGGCGCTTCCAGCTCGAGCCGCGCCGAGTACCCCTTCTGCCGCCAGGCTTCGGCTCCCCAGCCGCGGACGGCGGGCGGCGGCTCGGCGGCGGGGGTCGGCACCGCCTCGGAGCGGGCGGCGCGCGCGAGCGCCGCGAAGAGCGGCCCGGCCGCCGCCGCCGGGTCCACCCGGTCCAGCGCCGCGCGGGCCTCCGCCGGCCGCTGGCGCTCGAGCGCCCGGCGCGCCCGCAAGAGGTGGAAGGACGACCACTCCGGGGTCGGCAGCGGCGGCGCGCGCCGCCCGTAGACCTCGGCCCGCCGGTCGTCTCCGGCGGCGAGTGCGGCGAGCGCCAGGACGGGGCTCTCGCGGGCGGCCGCGCGCTCGGCGAGCCGCCGCATCTGGGCGGCGGCGAAGGGACAGTCGAAGAGCAGGCATCGGTCGAGCGCCCAGTCGAGCCAGGCGCGAAAGGCGCGCTCGTCGCCGGCCGAACCGGTGCCCGGCGGCAGCCGCTCCAGCACCTCGGCGAAGTGCGGGGCGAAGCGCTTCGAGGGCGGCGCCGCGGCGGCGATCGACAGCAGGCGCTGGCGGGCGCCGGTCAGGTCGCCGCCGCGGCGGCGGGCGGCCGCCTCCGCGACGAGGGCTTCCAGATACCTGGCGAGCGACGCCTCGCCGCCGTCGCGCGCCTGGCAGAAGCGCTCCCAGTCGCCGGCGCGGGCGAAGATCTGCTCGAGCTGCCGCCAGGCCAGCGGGCGGTCGGGGATCGCGGCGAAGGCGTCGGCCAGCGAGGGGGCGGCGCGCAGCCACGGCTCGATCAGGAGCGGGAATCCGTCCGGGTGGGCGAGCGCCCGGACGACGATCGGCTCGACCTGCCGGCGGCGCTCCCCGTCGAGCCGGGACCAGAGGTTGAGATACGCGGCCGCCAGCAGCCGGGTCGGCTCCGGCTGGCCCGGCGCCAGCTCTCGCGCCCGCCCGAGCGGCCGCTCCCAGAGCGCGGATTCGGTGGCCAGGCGGGGGTCGCGGCGCCGTGAGAGGTCGAGGAAGGCGGCGCCGCCCAGGACCATGGCGCCCTGCCAGGAGGCCGGCTGATCGCCCAGCACGGCGGCGGCGAGTCGCGAGGCGCTCTCCAGGCGGTGGGGGCTCGCGGCCCGCGCCCGCTGCCGCTCCTCCGGCGCCAGGTCGGTTCGAAAGCGCAGGTCGATCTCGTCGGCCAATAGGCCCCGCGCCGCGCGCACCGCGGCGCGCGGGCTGGCGGGCTCGCGGCGCACGTCGGCGGCGACCTCCGGCTGCCGGCTCGCGGTCCCGGTCTCCTCGAGCAGCGCCAGCAGCGCGTCGCGCTCGCCGCGCCAGCTCCGATAGTCGGCGATGGCGAGCGCGGCGAGCGCCAGCGCGGCGGCGCAGGCGGCGATCCTCGGGATTCCCGGGAGGGTCTTTGGCATAATGGCGCGCTCGGCGCGGCGAGACGCCGCGCAATGATAGCTCCCGGAGCAGCTCCGCTGAATCGCGCCGTCTCCCACCACCTGCCGGCGGCTGCCTGGGCGCTCCTCTGCGGCGCGCTGCTGCTCGTGCCCGCCGAGACGCTGCCCGAGGTCGATCCGTTCTCCCGGGCGGACAAGCTCGCGCACCTCGTCCTCTTCCTGGTTCTCGAGCTGCTCGCGGTGCGCTCGTTCGGGCGCTGGACGCGGCGGGCGCTGGCGGCCTCGGCCGCGGCGTCGATCGCCTACGCCTTGCTGCTCGAAGCGGCGCAGCTCGCGGTGCCCGGGCGGGCATGGGAGCTGTGGGACCTGGGCGCCGCCGCCGCCGGCGTCGGCCTCGCGGCGCTGGCGCTGTCGCGAAAGCGGTCGCCGCGGCCGGTCCGCCGGCCCTGAGCGCGGCGCGGCCTCGGCTATACTGCGGGGCGCGATCGACCCTCCCCGCGGCACTCGTTTCACCATGAAAGTCACAGAGCACCTGGAGCGGGCCAAGGAGCCCTTCATCAGCTACGAGATCATCCCGCCGCTGCGCGGCGGCAGCCTCGCCAGGCTGCTGGCGCTGATCGACGACCTGGTGAAGTACCGGCCGCCGTTCATCGACATCACCAGCCACGCCTCGCAGGTCGAGTACCAGGAGACCTCGGACGGCATCCGCCGCAAGATCAAGCGCAAGCGGCCCGGCACCCTGGGGGTCTGCGCCCTGATCCAGAACAAGTACCAGATCGACGCGGTGCCGCACGTGCTCTGCCACGGCTTCACCCGCGAGGAGACCGAGGACTTTCTGATCGAGCTCAACTACCTGGGGATCGACAACGTGCTGGCGATCAAGGGCGA
>JBFJMD010000005.1:0-18956 GCA_041634115.1 Thermoanaerobaculia bacterium
CCCTGCGGCGGGAGGGGCGGCGGGCGACGCCGGCGGTATTTCTCGACCGGGGGGAGCGCCGGCTCGGGGTCACGATGCCCCACTTCTGGGAGAACTTCCCGAAGGCGGTCGAGGCCGACCGCGAGGCCCTGACGGTCCGCCTCTTCCCGCCCCAGGCCGCCGGTCCCCAGGAGCTCCAGGGGGGCGAGCGCAAGACCCACGAGCTGTGGCTCGCCGTCGCCCCCGACGAGACGAGCGATCCGCCCCTCGACTGGTGCCGGCGGCCGGCGCTGGCCCGTGCCGAGCCCGAGTGGTACGCCGCCGCGGAGGCAATGCCGCGCCTCATCCCGCGCGCCCGCGATCCGCACGCCGCCTATCTCGAGCTGGTGGACCAGGCGATCGAGGGCGCCGAGACGTTCGAGCGCAAGCGCGAGACGATCGACGAGTACGGCTGGCGCCACTTCGGCGACCTCTGGGCGGACCACGAGGCGGTCTTCGCCGAGGGACCGGAGCCGCTGGCGTCGCACTACAACAACCAGTACGACGCGGTGCGCGGCTTCGCGGCCCAGTTCCTGCGCAGCGGCGACCCGCGCTGGTACCGCTCGATGGACGAGCTGGCGCGCCACGTCGCGGACATCGACGTCTACCACACCGACCGCGACAAGTCCGCCTACAACCACGGCCTCTTCTGGCACACGGTGCACTACGTCGACGCCGGCACCAGCACTCACCGCTCCTATCCCGACGCGCCCGGCGTCGCCGGCGGCGGACCGGCGGCCGGACACCTCTACGCCGAGGGCCTCGCGCTCCACTACCTGCTCACCGGCCGTCGCGCGTCGCGGGAGGCGGCGCTCGAGCTGGGCCGCTACGCGATCGACGCCGACGACGGGCGGCTGACGGTCTTCCGCTTCCTCGACCGCGGCCCGACCGGCCACGCCAGCGAATCCGGCGCCGATCGCTTCCACGGGCCGGGGAGAAGCGCCGCCAACTCCGTCTCGACGCTGCTCGACGCCCATCGGCTCTCGGGCGACCGCCGCTTCCTCGACAAGGCCGAAGAGCTCGTGCGGCGGGCGATCCACCCGGCCGACGACGTCGGCGCGCGCAACCTCCTCGACGCCGAGCGGCGCTGGTACTACACGATGTTCCTGCAGAGCCTGGGCAAGTTCCTCGACCACAAGGCCGAGCGCGGCGAGTTGGACGGGATGTACGCCTGGGCCCGCGAGAGCCTGCTCGCCTACGCCCGCTGGGCGGCCGAGCACGAGTCGCCCTACCTCGATCGGCCCGAGGTCCTGGAGTTCCCGACCGAGACCTGGGCGGCCCAGGACCTGCGCAAGGCCGAGGTCTTCGACCTCGCCGCCCTCCACGCCAATTCACCCGGGGAGCGCGAGCGCTTCCGCGAGCGGGCGCGGTTCTTCTTCCGCGACGGGGTCGAGCGCCTCGGCGGGATGCCGACCCGCTCGCTCTGCCGCCCGGTGGTCATCCTCCTCGGCTGCGGCGGCTCCCGCGCGTGGCACGAGGAGCGCCCCGAGGCGACGGCGCCGCGCGGACCGCGGGGGATCGACTTCGGCGCGCCCCGGGTGTTCGTGCCCCAGAAGCGCCGGGCGCTGCGGCGACTGGCCTGGCTGGCGGCCGCCGCGGCGCTCGCCGCGGCGGTCGCCGCGGCCCTCGCGCTGGCCTGACCCTCTCGCCGCCCCGTCGCCGCGCCGGCCGAGGAGAGGGTCGCGCCGGCGGCCTCCGTCCGACGCTCCGACCGGGCCGCGCGCCGCGGACGGCGTTGTATGCTCGCGCCATGCGGCACCCTTCGGCGGCTTCGTCCCGGGCGTCCGGCCCGGGCCGCGAGCGCCCGTGGACCCGGGACGCCAACCCCCCGCGAGCATGACCTCGAAGCCCCCCGGCGCAGCGATCACGGGTCTCCTCCTGCTCGCGCTCGCGTTCGCGCTGGCGGTGCGCCTGGTCGGCGTCTTCCACGGGCTGCCCGCGGTGGTGGGCGCCGACGAGGGCTTCGAGATCCACCGGGCGCTCAAGCTCGGCATGGGCGAGATCGACGTCGAGCGGGTCGGCAAGGGCGGCTTCTTCTACCTGCTCTTCGTCGAGTACGGGGTCTACTTCGTCTGGCTGCTCCTGACCGGCCGCATCGGCGGCCCCGACGACTTCGCGCTCCGCTTCGCCGCCGACCCGAGCCCCTTCTGGCTCATCGGCCGGGTGACGAACGCGCTCCTGGGGACGCTGGCGGTGGTCGCCACCTGGTCGCTCGGCCGCCGCGCCTACGGCCGCCGCGCCGCCCTGTTCGGGGCCGCGGTGGTGTCCGTCTCGCTGCTGTGCGTCCGGCACGCGGCCGTGATCGGCGTGGACGCGCCGATGACCCTGCTGCTGATCGTCGGCGTCGGTCTGGCGCTGGCGTGGGCCGAGCCCGGGAAGCGCCCGCGCCCGGTGCTGCTGGGCACGGTCTTCGGGGCGGCGGTCATGACCAAGGTCCCGGCGATCGTCCTGGCGCTGCCGATCGCGATCGCCAACTGGCTGCGCCACCGGGGCCGGGGCCTGCGGAGGGCGCTCGCCGGCCGCCGGGTGCTCGTGGTCTACGCGGTCGCCGCGGGGGTGTTCATGGCCGGCAACCCGGGCTTCACCCTGCGCATGGGAGACTTCGCCCGCCGGGTCTGGGGCACGCTCGCCGGCACCCCCGCGCCGGCGGCCGGCTTCGTCTCGGGGACGAGCGCCGAGAGCCTGCCGCTCTACTACTGGAACGTGCTGCGATCCGACCTCGGTCTGGGGCTGGTCGGGCTGGCGCTCGCCGGCGTCGCCTGGGCGCTCGTCCGGCGCCGCCCCGCCGACCTGCTGATCCTGCCGCTCGTCGCGGGACTCTTCTACCTGATCGCCGGCGCCCGCACCAGCCAGCACTTCTATCCCCGCTACGCGCTGCCGCTGGTGCCGTTTTTGGGCCTGCTGGCGGGCCGCGCGCTGGTCGAGGCCGCGGACCGGCTGCCGCTGCCGGCGCGCGCCCGCGGCCCGGCGATCGCCCTCGCCGGCGCGCTCCTGCTGCTGCCGGGCGCGGCGGGGTCGGTCGAGTGGGCGGCGCGGCAGACGCGCGAGGACACCCGGCTGCGGGCGCGGGCCTGGATGGAAGCCAACGCGCCCGCCGGCTCGGGCGTGTTCCTCGTCGGCCACCCGATCGTCGAGAGCGCGCCGACGCTCTCGATCCCGCTGCGCAACACCGACGCCAACGTCGAGCGGCTGATCGGCGAGCTGGCGGAGACCGAGCCCTCGAAGGCGAAGTTCCTGGAGCTGCGGCGACGGGTGGCGACCGGGGTGCCGTTCGATCTGCACACCGTGCGCCACTTCGAGGAGAACGCCTCGCTCGCCGACTACGAGCGCGCCGGGGTGCGCTACTTCGTGATCCTGGGACGGCGCTTCGACCCGGAGCGGCTGGAAAGCGATCGCAAGCACGCGGACGCGGTGCTGGCGAGCCGGGCGGCGCTCTACGAGGAGCTGCGGGCCGATCCGCGGGTCGAGCGGGTGCTGGCGCTCGACCCCGAGCGCGACCGGCTCTCCGGGCCGGACCTCGAGATCTTCCGGCTCGTGCCGGTGGCGCGGGACGCCGAGGCCGAGGAGCCCGGGCCGGTCGAGCGGGTCGGGGAGGGCGCGGGGGCGTGACCGGCGGCGGGGCGAGCGCCGGCCCGCCCGTCCTGGTGGACGCGCACGTGCACCTCTACGACTGCTTCCCGCTCGCGGCCTTCCTGGACGGCGCCGCCGCCAACTTCGCCGCCGCGGCGGCGCGGCGGGGGCTCGAGGGGCCGCCGGCCGGCGTGCTGCTCCTGGCGGAGGGGGCGGGGGAGGGCGCGCTCGAGCGCCTCGAGCGGGCGGTCGGGGGGGAGGTCCCGACGGGCTGGCGGCTGCGCGCCCTGCCGGAGGCCGGCTCGCTCGCCGCCGAGCGGGCGGACGGCGCCCGGCTGGTGCTCGTCGCCGGCCGCCAGGCGGCGGCCGCCGAAGGCGTGGAGGTGCTCGCCCTCGCCTGCCGGGCCGAGATCCCGGACGGCGAGCCGCTGGCCGCGACCCTCGCCGCGGCCCGCGCCGCGGGGGCCCTGCCGGTCGTCCCCTGGGGCGCCGGCAAGTGGTGGTGGGGCCGCGGGCGACTGGTCGCCGCGGCGGTCGAGCGCGAGGACCCGGCGGACTTTTTTCTCGGCGACAGCGGCGGCCGGCCGCGGCTCGCCCGCCGGCCGGCGCTCTTCGAGCGGGCGGCGCGGCGCGGCATCCGGGTGCTGCCCGGGAGCGACCCGCTGCCCTTCGCCCGGCACGCCCGGCGCGCCGGCTCGACCGGGTTCGCGCTCGAAGGGGGGCCGGAGGGGGGGCTCGACGGCGAGCGCCCGGGGGCGAGCCTGAGGCGGGCCCTGCGCGAGAGCCGGGGGGCGCCGGCGCCCTACGGCGACGGCGAGCGGGCGCTGCCCTTCCTGGTCAACGCGGTCGCGATGCAGCTCCGCAAGCGCCGGGGTCGCTCCGGCGGGAGGGCCGGATGATCGCGCGCGACCCGGCGGCCGCGGCGCGGGCGCGCCACGATCTGGCCATCGTCGGGGGCGGCTTCTTCGGCGTCGCCCTCGCCCTCGAGGCGGCGCGGCGCGGGCTCCGGCCGGTCCTCGTCGAGCGCGGCGACTTCGGCGGCGAGACGAGCTGGAACAGTCAGCGGATCGCCCACGGCGGGCTGCGCTACCTGCAGTCGCTCGACCTGGCCCGCCACCGGGAGTCGGTCGGGGAGCGGGCCTGGCTGCTCGGCAGCTTCCCCGATCTGGTCGAGCCGCTCCCCTGCCTGATGCCGCTCACCGGCGTCGGGCTGCGGCGGCCGTGGGCCTTTCGGCTCGCCTTCGCGGCCGACGCGGCTCTCGGCGCCGGCCTTGCCGGCGGCGCCGGCCCCGGGCGCCGGCCGCCGCGGGGCCGGGTGCTCTCGCCCGCCGAGACCCGCGAGCTCTATCCGGCGGCCGGCCGCCGCGGCCTCTCCGGCGGGGCGCTCTGGCACGACGGGCGGATCCGTCGCCCGCAGCGGCTCCTGATCGAGATGCTCCACTGGGCCTGCGCCGCCGGCGCGACGGCCCTCAACTACGTCGAGGCGACCGGACTACGCCTCGAGCGGGGGCGGGTGGCGGCGCTCGCGGCCCGCGACCTGGAGAGCGGCGTCGAGCTCGAGCTCGAAGCCCCGGTCGCGGTCAACTGCGCCGGACCGTGGGCGGCGCCGGTCGCGGCGCGGCTCGACCGCGAGGCGCCGGAGCTCGCCGCCCACGCCCTGTCGTTCAACCTGCTGCTCGACCGGCCGCCGCTCTCGCGGGCGGCGCTGGCGCTTCCGGTCCCCGGCGCCGCCGGCCGCCGGTCGCTCTTCCTGCTGCCCTGGGAGGACGGGGTCCTCGCCGGGACGGCGGAGGTCCCCTGCGCGGGCGAGCGGCCGCCGCATGGGGTGGGGGAGGCCGAGGTCTCGGTCTTTCTCGACGAGCTGGCGCGAGCGGCGCCGGCGCTCGGCGCGGGCCCGGAGCACGTCCTGCGGGTGCTCTGGGGACGGGTGCCGGCGCGCGCCCCGGGCTCGGCCGAGCCGGCGACCCGTGACGCGGTGCTGGACCATCGTCGGCGCGGCGGCCCCGATGGGCTCTGGAGCGTGCGCGGCGTGAAGCTCACCACCTGCCGGGCGGTGGCGGAGAGAACGCTCGCCCGGATCGCCCGGTCGCGGCGCGAGCGGCTGACGCCCGCGGCCGGCCCCGCCCGCCCGGCGGCCGCGGCGGTCCCGGCGGCGGAAGAGATCGGGGCGCTGCTCGCGCGCGAGCCGGCCCGGGTCGCCGCCCGGCTGCGCGAGATCACCGCCACCGAAGCGGTGCGGCGGCCGGGCGACCTGCTCCTGCGGCGGACGGATTGGGGCCTCGACCCGCGGCGGGCCGCGCGGATCGCCGGCCCGCTCGCCCGCGCCGTGGGCTGGGACGAGGGCGAGACCCTGCGCGCGCTGGACCTGCCGGCGGGCGCGGCGGAGGCGCGGCGATGATCTCGAAGCGCACCGCGCTGGTCCTGCTGCGCGTCGCGGTCGGCCTCGCCCTCCTGGCGTTCATCATCGTCCGGCTCGAGCCGCGGCGGGTGTTCGCGCCGCTGGCCGAGCTGGAGTGGGTGGCCTTCGCGCTGGCCGTCGCGTCCCAGGTCGTGGCCAAGATCGTCTGGAGCTACCGCTGGCGCGACATCCTGGCGGCGGTCGGGCTGCACCGCGGCCTGCTCGACCTCCTGGCCCTGGTGCTGATCGGTCTCTTCTTCAACAGCTTCCTGCCGACCGCGATGGGCGGCGACGTGGTCCGCGGCTACTACGCCGCCCGCGGCCGCGAGGCGATGCTGGCGAGCTACCTGGTCGTGGTGATCGAGCGCGCGCTGGGGATGGTGACCTTCGCCGGGGTGGCCGCGGTCGCCGCGGTCGTGGCGCTCGCGGCGGGCGGGACGCCGGTGCCCGATCGGCTCCTCTGGATCGTGGCCGCGGGGGGCGGCGCGATCGCCGCCGCCGGCACCGCGGGGTTCGCCTGGCGCGGCGGCCTGCGGCGGCTCGCCGGCTCGCGCCTGGTCGCCCGCCGGGCGGCGACGCTCGCCGGCGCGCTCGAGCAGCTCGCCCGCCCGGAGACGCCGCGCCTCGCCATCTTCGCCAGCTCCGTGGCGCTCAAGCTGATCGCGATCCTCTTCTACATCGCCTGCGCCCGCGCCGTCGGCATCGACGCCCCCGCGCTGCTGTTCTTCCTGATCGTCCCGGTCTCGACCGTCGCCTCGATGATCCCGGTGACGCTCAACGGCCTCGGTCTGCGCGAGGGGGTCTTCGTGGCTCTCCTCGCCGCCTGCGGCGCGCCGGCGGCCCGGGCCGGCGCGGTCGCCGTGCTGGCCCTCGCCATCTCCACCGGCTTCGCCCTCGCCGGCGGCCTGGTCTATTTCTTCTACCGGCGCCAGCGCCCGCCGGCGCGAGCCGAGGGTTAGACGTGGCCCGGGAGAAGCGCCTCGATCGCCGGCCGCTCGCCGCCCTCCTGGTCCTCGTGCAGTGGCCCCTTGCCGCCGCGCTGCTGCCGGTGCTGCGCCGCCGGCATGCCTTCGCCAGCGAGGTCCTGGGGGTGGCGCTCGTCGCCCTGGGCGCGGCCCTCTGGCTCTTCTTGCGGTCCCGCTCCGGCCGGTCCCGGGGCCACCTGCCCGGCGCCGTCCTGATGACCCTGGGCTCCTACCTCTGCTTTCGCCACGAGAGCTTTCTCGCCTTCTGCCTCGCCGCGGCCGCGTTCTGGATCCTCGCCAGCCTGTCGCTCGTGCGGCAGGGGAGCCGCTCGGCCGGCCGGGCCGCGCTCGCGGTCGGCGCGGTCTTCCTGGCGCTCTTCGCGGCGGAGCCGGTCGCGGAGTGGCGGGAGGCCTCGGGCGGGCCCCCCGGCGCCGAGGGTCCGCGGATGGGCGGCGGCGGGCTCGAGGGCCAGGTCGAGATCCCCGACCGCGAGGCGACCGGGCAGCTCCTCCCCATGGGCCGGGCGCGGGCCTGGAAAAAGCGCGCGGACGGCGGCGCCGAGTTCGACGTCGTCTACCGGATCGACCGCTTCGGCAGCCGCCGCGTCCCGGCGCGGCCCGAGGAGGGGCCGAGCTGGATGCTCTTCGGCGGCTCGTTCACCTTCGGCGAGGGGCTCGAGGACGAGGAGACGATCGCGAATCGCCTGCAGCTCCGGATGCCCGGCGCCCGTCTCTACAACTTCGGCGTGCGCAGCTCGGGCCCGGCGGACATCCTGCTCACGCTGCGGCGAAAGCTCGGCGCGGGCGAGCGGCCGGCCGGCGTCCTCTACTTCTTCATCGAGGATCACATCCGGCGAACCGCGCTGCCGGCCCGGACCGTGGCCGAGAAGGGCTTCCGGCCCCGCTTCCGTCTGATGGACGGCGAGCCCGTCTTTCTGGGGAAGGCCGACCGCACGATCCAAGGCCGGATCGAGGCGGCCCACGTCAACCTGGTGAAGCGCTCGGCGCTCTACCGGCGGCTGGCGGGCGACTGGGAGCCGACCGAGGCCTCCCTCGACTTGGTGGCCGCGCTGGCGGGGGCGATCCGGGGCGAGGCCGAGAGCGCCGGGAGCCGCTTCCTGTTCGTCTTCCTGCCGCAGCGCGAGGCCCGCTGGCCGGAGCGGGCGGCGGGGCTGCGCGAACGTCTCGACGCCCGAGGGATCGCGACCCTGGATTGCCAGGCGCTCATGGCGCTCCATCTGCAAGGGAGCGGAGAGCCGGAGAGCGCCTACTACTTCGGCGACGGCCACCCGAACGCCGCCTACGCCGAGCTCGTCGCGCCATGGATCGCCGCCCACCTCGGCGAGCTCGGATGGATCGGCCCCGAGTCGACGGGATCGGCCTCCCCATGAGCGCCCGGGTCGGCATCGTCATGCCGAGCTACAACCGGGCGGAGATGCTGCCGACGGCGATCGACTCGGTCCTCGCGCAGGACTTCCCGGACTGGGAGCTGATCGTCGTCGACGACAACAGCACCGACGACACGCGGCGGGTGCTCGAGGACTACGCGGGCCGCGATCGGCGCGTCCGCTGGGTCCGCAACGACCGCTACGGACACTCCTGCTCCGGCGCCCGCAAGCGGGGGATCGACGAGCTCGACCACGAGCTCGCCGCCTTTCTCGACAGCGACGACCGGTGGCCCGAGTACCACCTGAGCGAGCTGGTGGCGCTGCTCTACGCCCACCCCGACGTCGACTGGGTCTACGGCGACCTGACGCGCGTGGACGAGGCCGGGCGGGTCGTCGTCGAGTCCAAGCTGCGCGACGAGTGGCCGGGGAGCGCGCGGCTGGTCGCCGAGGAGCGCGACGGGCTCTTCGTGATGGGCCGCGACCGCCTGGTCGAGGGCGCCCTCGAGCACGGCCTCCCGGCCGCCTTCCAGACCTCGCTGATCCGCTCCTGGGTGTTCCGGGAAGTGCAGCTGCGGGAGGTCCCGCGCTGCGACGACCGGCTGTTCGTCTACGAGGCGGCGGCGGCCGGCGCCACCTTCGCCTACACCTTGCGCAACCACCTGACCTTCCTGGTCCACGAGGGCAACATGTCCGGCGCCCGCCGGACGGCCTCTTTCGAGCGGCGCGAGAAGGTCAACCTGGAGATGGCCGACTTCTGGCGCCACCAGATCCCCGCCCACCTCCCGATGAGCCGCGAGCGGCGCGCCATCCTCCGGCGCCACCTCGCCGACCACCTGGTGTGGCGCCTCGGCAACAGCGTCTACCGCGACGCCGGCCGCCGCCGGCAGGCGCTGGCCTGCATCGCCAGGGGCATCCTGCTGCGGCCCTTCGAGTGGCGCTACTGGAAGAGCCTGCTGGGGACGTTGATCGGACGGGGATGAGGCTCGGCCGGGCGCCCGCGCTCTCGCGCCGGGCGCAGCGGCGCGGCGCAGTGCGAGACGGGGCGGATGGTAGAGTGCCGCCACGGTCGAGAGTGACGAGCCACACGCGCGTGCCGCGCGCAGCGAGACGAAGAATGTCCGCAACGGGAGACCCGCCGAGCGACCCGACCCCGGCGTCGGCCGGTCGGCTGCTCGGCTTTCGCGACGTCATCAAGGTCTCGCGCATCGGGCTGATGGCCTCGCATCTGTGGATCTTCCTGCTGCCGGCGGCGCTCGCGGGCGAGGTCCCCGGCGCGGCCTTCTGGATCGGCGCGGTCTACGTCACGGTCCCGCTGGGGATGCTGATCTACGGCTGGAACGACTTCCGCGACGCCGACGTGGACGCCCTCAGCAGCCGCAAGAAGGACTCCCTGATGGCGAGGTTCTTCGGCTACCGGCTGGACCCGGCGAGGCGCAAGCTGCTGCCGGCCTACATCGTGGCCCTGCACCTGCCGTTCCTGGCCCTGGCGCTGGCCTACGGCGAGCTGCGGGCCGTCGGCTGGCTGGCGGTGATGGTGGCCGCCAACTGGCTCTACAACGGCCCCGGCGTCCGGCTGAGCAGGGTGCCGGTGGCGGCGGAGCTGACCGCGACCTGGATCTACCTCAACATCCTCTGGCTCGGCGTCCTGACGAGCGGCCTCGAGCCGCACTGGACGGTCTGGCTCCTGGCCGGCACCGCGATCCTGGTCTTCCAGATCGCGGGGGCGATCGTCGACGTCGAGCCCGATCGCGTGGTGCGCAAGATCACCTTCGCCGTGGCGGTCGGCAAGCGGTGGGCCTCGTCCGCGCTGGCCGCGGTGGTGGCCTCCAAGGCGATCCTCCTGCTCACCAGCTTCGAGGCGCTCGTGCCGGCGATGTTGAATGTCGCGGCGATCCCCCTGTGCCTGTTGAGTCCGACCGCGCTGCGCAAGCTCCACCCGTCGGGCGTCGCCTACACCTACTTCGTGATCGCGGATTGGGTGTGCCTGGCCATTCTCGCCGCCTAGAGCCGACCCCGGTCCTCCGGCGCTTCGTCGAGCCGAAGGCGCCGCCGGCAAGAAGCGCCCGCCCGCGGTCCGCGCCGTGGCATACTCCGGTCACCCATCCGGTCAAGGGAGGGCTCAGCGGATGCCGGCGGCAGAGGGCAAGGCGCAGTTTCTCGGCGAGGTGTTCGCGGCCGAGCTGGAGGAGATCGGCCGCCGCCGGCGCGAAGCGGATAGCGGACAGCCGGCCGACTTCGAGCCGGGGCCGCCCGACGTCCGCCGCGACCTGGTCGGGCTGGCGCTCTCCGGCGGCGGCATCCGCTCGGCGACCTTCGCGCTCGGCGCCCTCCAGGCGCTGGCCAATCGCGGCCTGCTGAAGCGGGTCGACTACCTGTCGACGGTCTCCGGCGGAGGCTTCGCCGGCGCGTGCCTGAGCGCGACGCTCAACAGCCGCGAGACGCGGGCGGAAGGGGAGAGCTTTCCGCTCCGGTTCGAGGCCGGTCGAGAAGAGCCGCCGGCGGTCGTCCACCTGCGCAACAGCGGCAACTACCTGGCGCCGGCCGGGGTGGTGGACAAGTTCCGGCTCGGGGCGGTGGTGTTGCGGGGCCTGCTGCTCAATCTGCTGCTGTTCACCCCCTACGTCATGATCGCGGTGGTCCTCACCGAGATCGTCCACGAGCACGCGCGGTCGGGCGCGGAGGCGCTCCGCCTCGTGCCGCTCGCGTTGCTGGCCGCCTTCCTGGCGCTGGTGGTGACCTTCCCGCTGGTCTCCAAGCTCCTGCGGTTGCGGCGCCTGACCTGGCGCAGCCGCAACACCTACGAGCGGGTCTTCGCCCTGGTGCTGCTGCTGGCGGTGACGATGCTCGCCCTGGTGCCGGTGCTGCTGGTGATCGACGAGGCGATCCTCCTGAGCTGGGAGGAGGTCAAGGAGGAGATCGTCTACGAGGCCAAGCACGCCTTCGAGGCCGACGACCCGCTGCACTGGCTGCTGCCCCTCGGCATTCTGATCGCGCTGATGCTCTCGGTCGCCGCGGTGCGCCGGTCTTCTCGGCGCCGCGACCGGATCGGTCTCTACCTGCTCGGGCTGCTCGCGCCGGCGCTCCTCTTTGCGGTCTATCTCGTGCTCTGCACCTTCCAGATCGACTCGCCGCTGCTGTACTCGCGCACGGTGGCCCACTTCGAGATCGGCGCGCCCGGGGTCTTCGACGACGCGAAGCAGCTGGAAGAGCTTCTGCGCCCGGCGCTCGCGGCCCGGGGGGAACGGCTGTCGTCGACGGCAGAGCTCGAGCTGCTCCCGGGCGAGCGTGCCTGGCGGATTCTCGACGAGAAGCGAGAGACCGTGTTGCGGGCGGAGGAGGACGCCGACGACGGGCTCGTGCGGGTCCTCCACGATCTCCGCGCCGAGCTGCGGAATCACTGGTTCTCGGCCGGGCTGCGCCACGAGTTCGAGGACCGCGGCCTCGCCGGGGCGGTCGCCGCGATGCGGGTCGAGGACCACCCCGTCGGCTGGCGGATCAGCGACGGCGGCGAGCTCGAGTATCTGATCCGCGACGAGAACGGCCGCCTCGTCTTCGACCATCTCGAGACCGACCTCTGGGACCAGGGCGACGAGGTCTTCGTCGGCGTCGGGGTCGGGCTGCTCCTCTTCAGCTTCCTCTTCGTCAACGTCAACCAGACCTCGAGCCACGGCTTCTACCGCGATCGGCTGAGCCGCGCCTACCTGTTGGGGGCGCGGAGGCTGGTGGCGGTGAGCGCCGTGCTCGACGCGGCGGAGGATCTCGACGCCGGCGTGCTGCCCGAGATGCTGCGGCTCGAGATCGCGGAGCTCGCGCCGCCGCTCGGGCCGAAGCCGAGAGTGGTGGCGCTCGAGCCCGGCGGCCGCTGGCTGCTGGAGAGCGCGGACCGCAGCTTCCTCCTGGTTCGCAAAGGCGAGCGGCTGGAGATCTACCGCAGCCTCGAGCCGGCCGACGCGCTGCGGCTCTCGGGGCTGGCGAGCGAGGGCACCGCCGCGCCCTACCACCTGCTCAACGTGGCGCTGAACCTCCAGGGCAGCGACGATCCGGGACTGCGCGGCCGCAACGCGGATTTCTTCGTCTTCGGCAAGAGGTTCTGCGGCGGGCCGCGCACCGGCTACTGCAAGACCGAGGACCTCGAGCGGGCCGACCGCCATCTCGACCTGGGGACGGCGATGGCGATCTCGGCGGCGGCCGCGGCACCCAACATGGGCGCCATCAGCACCCGCTCGGTGGGTTTCGTCCTGGCGCTCTTGAACGTGCGCCTGGGCTACTGGCTGCCGAACCCGCGCTGGCTGCGCTCGCAGTCGGCCTGGCGCCGGCTGATCGCGCGCACCGGCGTCGGGCCGCGCCACCTGATCCAGGAGGCGCTGGGCCGGGTCGACGACCGCGGCGCCTTCGTCAACCTGTCCGACGGCGGCCACCTGGAGAACCTCGGAGTCTACGAGCTGCTGCGCCGGCGCTGCCGGCTGATCGTGGCGGTGGACGCGGAGGCCGATCGCGGGCACGGATTCGGCGGCCTGGTGAACCTCATCCGCGTGGCCCGGATCGACCTCGGGGTGGAGATCAAGATCTCCCTCGACCCTTTGAGGCGCGACGCCGCCGGCCGCAGCGCCGCGCACTGGGCGCTGGGCCGGATCCACTACGGCCGGCCGGAGGAGGGGGCGACCGGGTACCTCCTGTACCTCAAGGCCTCGGTGACCGGCGACGAGGACGACGACGTGCTCGACTACCAGGCGCGCAATCCCGACTTCCCCCACGAATCGACCGCCGAGCAGTTCTTCAGCGAAGTGCGTTTCGAGGCCTACCGCGCTCTCGGCTATCACGCCGCGGACGGCCTCGGGGCGGCTCTCGCGAGCGCCGACGGGGGAGGCGAGCTCGCCGATCTTCCGAGCGCTCTCCGATTGACTCCGCTCGGTTCTGGGAGTACTCTCTAGCAGGGACACCGATAGAACTATGGCCATGGGTCGATCGCCTCGGTGCGGTCGGCCGCGGGCCGGGCAAGGATCGGACGTGGCCCGGCCCCAGGCCGCCCGTCGCGAGCGGCCCGGGCCCAAAGAGAAGGGAGGCTCGAGATGAGGCCGAGCAGAACACTTACCTGGATCCTGGCGCTCGCCACGATCCTCGTGGCCCCGGTCCCCGCGCAGGAGGGGATCAAGAACCTCGTCGACCCGGACACCGTCGCGCTGCTGCTCGAAACACCGGAGAAGGAGCGCTTCGTCCCGGGCGAGATGATCGTCAAGCTCAAGGCGGGCACTGCGCGGGAAGACGCCATGCCGTCGCTGGCGGGCGCCCTGGGCGACGTCGGCATGCAGCCACAGGAGGCGTTGACCTCCGGCGGGGAGATCATCTTCCAGATTCCGCCCACGATCGCCGGCGCGATGAGCAGGGCGAACCTCGAGTCGCAGACCATGGCCGCGGTGGCGGCGATGCAGGCGGACCCGAACGTCGAGTACGCCCAGCCGAACTTCATCCTGGGCATCGCCCGGACGCCGAACGATCCCGGCTATCCGATCCAGTGGCACTACTTCAACAACGGCAGCGGCGCCGGCCTGTCGCCGGGCGGGATCGGTCTGCCGGACGCCTGGGACACGACGATCGGCAGCCGTTCGGTGGTGGTGGCGGTGATCGACACCGGCATCCTGCCGGCGCACGCGGACATCGCCGGCTCGGGCAATCTGGTCGCCGGCTACGACATGATCAGCAACACCTTCATCGCCAACGACGGCGACGGCCGCGATCCGGATCCCACCGATCCCGGCGACGCGGTGGCGGCGGGCGAGTGCGGTCCCGGCAGCGGGCCGAGCCCGAGCAGCTGGCACGGCACCCACGTGGCCGGCACCGTCGGCGTCGGCGCGACCGACAACGCGGCCGGCATCGCCGGCGTCAACTGGGAGGTGAGCGTCCAGGCGGTGCGGGTGCTGGGCAAGTGCGGCGGCACGACCGCGGACATCAACGACGCAATCCGCTGGGCCGCCGGCCTGGCGGTTCCGGGGGTGCCGGCCAACGCCACCCCGGCCAAGGTGATCAACATGAGCCTGGGCGGCGGCGGCTCTTGCGCCTCCTCACCGTCGCAGCAGGCCGCCATCAACGACGCGGTGGCGGCGGGCTCGACGGTCGTGGTGGCGGCGGGCAACAGCGCCAGCGACGCCGCCAACTTCCGGCCGGCGAGCTGCAACGGCGTGATCACGGTGGCCGCCTCCGACTTCCGGGGCCACCTTTCGAGCCGCTACTCCAACTTCGGCGCCACGATCGAGATCCTGGCGCCGGGGGGCGACGTCCAGCGCGACGACAACGGCGACGGCCGTCCGGACGGAGTACTCAGCATGGTGCAGGGGGGCTACGCCTTCTACAACGGCACCTCGATGGCCGCTCCCCACGTGGCGGGGGCGGCGGCGCTGCTGCTGGCCAACGACGCGAGCCTGACGCCGGCCCAGATCCTCTCGAACATCCAGTCGACCGCGCTGCCGCGCACCGCGGCCCAGTGCCCACAGCCCTGTGGCGCGGGGCTGCTGCAGGTCAGCTTCCCGCCGCCGGTGACGGTGGCGATCGCGCTGTCGCCGTCGGAGATCGACCTCTGGAACAACCAGTCGGAGACCCTGACCGCCACGGTGACCTCGGGCGGCAGCCCGCTGCCCGGCGTGACGGTCAATTTCGCTTCGGCCGATACCTCGATCGTCACGGTGAGCCCGGCGACCGCGGTCACCAACGCCAGCGGGCAGGCTCAGACGACGGTGTCGAGCGGCGCCAACGACGGCGACACGACGGTCACGGCCACGGTCGCGACCGCGTCGGCGAGCGTTCCGGCCAGCGTGCCCACCGCGACCTTCTGGGGGGTGCTGATCGCAATGGCGGTGGCGCTCCTGCTGATGCGGAAGCGCCTGGCGGGCCTGGCGAGGTGACGCCGTGAGGGATCGGTTTGCGGCGGCGCGGTCGGCCTGAGTCGGCTCCGCCGCGCGCGGATCCGGGGATTCGCGGGGATCCCCGGGTCCGCTTCGTCCTGACCGTCGGTCTCTACGGGCTCGGCCTGCTGTCGCTGCGGGGCCGGGACGCCTGGCTGGCCGACCTCCTGCGGCCGCTCGACCTGGCGACCGCGTGGGCGATCGAGGCGCTGCTGCGGCTCGCCGAGTTCCCGGTCGAGCGCCAGGGCTGGGTCCTCGCCCACCCGGAGGGATTCTCGTATCAGCTCTACTACCCCTGCGTCGGGCTGACGCTGCTGGCCCTCCTCTGGCTCGGACTCTGGGCCCTTCCCGGGCCGATGCGGGTGAAAGTCCCCGCCGGCGCGGTCGGCTCGATCGTGATCCTCGCGGTGAATCCGTTCCGGCTGGCGCTCCTGTTCTGGATCGGGGTGCGGCATCCCGAGGTGTTCTACTTTTTCCACGAAGGGGTGTTTCAGGCCATAATGCTGGGGATGGTGGTCGTGACCTGGTTCGTCGGCTTGCGCGCGGCGGTGCCTCCGTCGGAGGCGCCGGCCGCGGTGCCGAGCGAGGCGAGGTGAGGTGGAGATGCCGATCCTCGCCATCCTCGCCGCGCTCGCGACCCTCACCGCCTGCGCTTCCCATGCCGACCCCCCGTCCCAGGAGGAGCCCCGCCACGTGCCCGGCGAGCTGATCGTCGGCTTCCACGCGGGGAGCGACGCCAGCCAGGCGGTGTCGGCCGCGATGGCCGGCGGCCTGGTGGCCGACCCGGCGATGGACGAGTACGTGGCGGCCCTCTCGGAGCGCCTGGGCCTGCCCTGCGCCGTGCGCCAGATCACCTCCGGCGGCGAGATCCTGCTCGTACTCGACGAGGAGGCGCTGGCCGCGTCGATCGCCGCAGCCGCGGCGGCGAAGGCCGGCGTCGAGGCGGCCGAGGCCCGTGCGGCCGCGGCGCCGACCCGGTTCGGGCCCGGCCAGGAGGTGACGGTCCGTTTCGGCGCCGAGAGCGGCGCGGGAGAGGCCCTGGCGACCGCGGCCGGCGCGGAGCCGCCCCCGGCGGTCCGCGAATGGATCTCCGAGCTCGGCGGCGAGCTCGGCCTGGAGCTGCGGGGCAAGGCCGCCGACGGCGGACTGGTGTTGACCGTCGACCTCGGCTGGGCCACCAAGGAGCTGATGCAGCGCCTGCGCGAGCAGCCCGAGGTCGCCTTCGTCGAGCTCAACCAGCTCCTCCAGATCCAGTAGGCCGAGCGGGCGTGGCGAGGCGCCGGGCCGCCCCTCGGGGTGGTGCGGGACCGCCGGTTCGGCGGCTACCATGGGACCCGAGCTCGGTGGCAGTCCGAGGGTTCGGGGGGCCTCGTAGAGGGAGGTGACCCCGTGCCCAGAAGCAAATCGCAGCTCGCGGAGGACCGCAGCACCACGCTCGCCGTGACTAACGACGGCGATTGGAGCAGCACGACGGACATCGCCGAGAAGCTCGAGCGCAACCGTTCCCTCGTGATGACCGACCTCAAGTGGCTCGAGAGCCACGAGCTCGTCGTCTCCAGGACGAAGCAGTCCCCGCGCAAGCTCCTCTATTGCGTCGACTGCGACGAGGTCGTGACGGCCGAGAACTACGAGAGCTGTCGCGACGACGACCACGAGCTGCGCCCGTTCTATCCGCGGATCCGGGTCTGGCGCCGGACCGTGAAGGGCCGGCGGGTCGTGCACGCGGGCCTGCCGCTCGCGGCCTGAGCGGCCTCACCGCGCGGATCGAGGTCCCCGAAGACGGCGCGGGCGGGCCCGCCCGCGCAGTCGCTCGCTTGCCGCTCGAGCCGCGGCGATCTCCGACTTCAAAGAAAAAACGGGCGGCCCCTGGGGGCCGCCCGTGAGAGCTCGCGCCCCCGGCCGCCGGGGCCGGGGGGCGGGAATCACTGCTCGGGGATGAACTCGACCAGCAGCAGGCTCCCGTACTGATCGCCGACCGCGAGCGGCTGCGAGCAGGAGGTGTGGATCTCGAGCTCCTGCAGCGTCACTCCGTTCTGGGTGAGCTTCAGCTTGGTGTTCGAGTGCAACGTGTCGCGGCCCGCGGCGTCGACCTTGACGGTCTCGCCGACGTCGACCGACTGGTCGCTCGGAATCACGACGATCTTGGGGCTGGAGCCCGTGCAGTCCTTGCTGGTGCACGTGACCTTGATCGGCGCCGCGAAGTCCGGATCGCCGGAGCACTTCGCCTTGTCGCCCTGCTGGTTCTTGCTCGCCGCGCAGCTCTCGCCGGTGTACTTGAAGACCAGCGCCTTGGGCTTGCCGTCGGCGCAGCTCCCCGGCGGCGGCGAGACCGTCACCGTGGCCGTGTCCGTGGCCTCGCAGACGACGCCCGCGGCGCCGAGCAGGTCGCCCTTCGCCGTCGCCACGTTGGTCGTGGTCTCGGTGATCGTCGCGTCCTTGGTGAAGGTCTTCATCTCGCCGTTGCCGAGGCTGACGCCGCTGGCGATGTTGCCGAGCTTGTCGTCGTCGAGCGACAGGTTGGCGATCGGGTCGCCGAGGTTGGTCAGCTTGTAGCTGTAGGTCACGGTGTTGCCCGACTGGGTCTTGCCGTTGATGCCGACCAGGGTCACGCTGCCGAAGACGTCGCCGACCTCGAGCGGCTGCGAGCAGGAGGTGTGGAACTTGTTCTTCTCCTCGCCGCCGGAGTTCTTGAGGAACACCCAGGAGTCGGAGCTGAAGGACGAGGACGTGGGCGTGATCGTGAACTCACCGCCCGGAGCGACGCTCGTCGGGCTCACGTTGTAGGGCTTGTCGGCGCTGCCGCCGCCCGCCGCCGTGACCGAGACCGCCAGCGACGGATTGATCGAGCCGCTGCAGGAGGTCTTCTTGGCGTCCTGGCTGTTGTCGCTCGCCGCGCAGCCGCCGCCGGTGTAGCGGAAGGTCAGGCTGTTGAGGTTCTTGTCCTCGCTCTTGCAGCTCGGCGGCGGGGTCGGGATGAGGGTGTCCGGGCTGGCCGTCTTGTCGAGCAGCAGGTCGCAGACCGGGTCCTTGAGGGTGCAGTCCTTCTGGCAGTTGGGCGGCCGATTGGGATCGTTGAAGTCGCACTCCTCGCCGTTGTTCGGCACACCGTCACCGCAGTAGGTGCAGGTGTCGCGGCACACGTTCCCGTCTCCGTCCGGCGGGAACGAGCCCGGCGGGTCGCAGGTCTCGTCCGGCGGATCGACGATGTTGTCGCCGCAGCGGGGCACGGTGCAGTCGTTGCGGCAGCCATCATTGTTGTCGTTGTTGCCGTCGTCGCACTCTTCGCCCGAGTCCTGCCTGCCGTCGCCGCAGTAGGTGCAGTCGTTGCGGCACTGGTTGTCGGTCCCCGGCGGGGTCGAGCCCGGCGGATCGCAGGTCTCGTCCGGCGGATCCACGATGCCGTCGTCGCAGCGCGGCAGCTCGCAATTGTTGCGGCAGCCGTCGAAGTTGTCGTTGTTGCCGTCGTCGCACTCCTCGCCGTGTTGCGGGTCCTCGTTGCCGTCGCCGCAGTAGGTGCAGTCGTCGCGGCACTGGTTCTCGGTCCCCTGCGGGGTCGATCCCGGCGGATCGCAGGTCTCCGGCGGATTCACGGAGCCGTCGCCGCAGGAGGGCGTCTCGCGGAACACGATGTTGTCGATGCCGCCCGAGCCGTTGAGCGCGATGACCATGCGGGCCACCCCGGAGGTGGGGCCGAGGCTGGTGGTGGCGACGCCGTTGTCGC
>JBFJMD010000006.1:0-18749 GCA_041634115.1 Thermoanaerobaculia bacterium
CGGCCCTTGAGGACGCCGGTGAGAAGCTCCCCGTAGCCGTGCAGCTTGCGCCCGTGCCAGCTGTTGTAGGAGGCCATCACGGTCTGGACGCCCGCTTCGAAGGCCGACACGTAGCCGGCCCCGTGGACGTCGCGCAGCTCCTCTTCGCTGCTCAAGTTGTCGCCCTGGTCCTTGCCACCGTGGGTGCCGCCGTCGCCGAGGAAGTGCTTGGCGGTGGCCAGCACGCGGCTCGGGTCGAGGAACTCCGCGGTGCCGGGATCGCCCTGCAGACCGCGGACCATCTCGCCCGCGTAGGCGGCCACGATCTCCGGATCCTCGGAGTAGCTCTCATAGGCGCGGCCCCAGCGGTCGTCCCGCGCGACCGCGACCGTCGGCGAGAAGTCCCAGTCCTGGCCGGTGACCGCGATCTCGCGCGCCGTGACCTCGCCGATCCTGCGGACCAGCTCGGGATTGCGGGTCGCGCCGAGACCGATGTTGTGGGGGAAGATCGTGGCGCCGACCACGTTGGTGTGGCCGTGGACGGCGTCCAAGCCCCAGAGGATCGGGATCGCCTGCTTGCCGTCGGCGGCGTCCATGGACGCCGCCCAGAAGGTGTCGGCCAGCTTCAGCCATTCCGCGGCCGGCGCGTACTCGTCGCCGCCCGGCCCGCCGTTGCCGCCGTTCAGCACCGAGCCCAGGTGGTAGTCGCGGATGTCCTCGGGCGTGACGTGCAGGATCTCGGCCTGGATGAGCTGTCCGACCTTCTCCTCGACGGACATGCCCTCGAGGATCGCCGACACCCGGCGCTCGACCTCGGGGTCCTTCGCCACCGGGCTCCGCACCTGCGGCCAGATCTCGGGATGCACGGCGATCTCTGCGCCCGGACCCGAGCTCGTTCCCTGGGCCGCGCACCCGCAGGCGAGTGCGACGGCGGCGGGCAGAAACCATTTCCGGATTGTCTTCAAGTCCCCTCCCGTCCAAAAGGAAAGCGGGCTGCGATGGCTCGTATCGCAGCCCGCGTGATCGGTTCGAGCCGCCTGCCTAGAAGGTGAGCTTCGCCCCGAGCTGGATCTGCCTCGGGTCGCGCGCGCCGAACGCCTGTCCGAACGTCGGCGACGGCGTCGAGCTGACGATCGTCGTCGCCTCGCCCACCGGGCCGTCGAGCGTCACGATGGGGTTGAAGCCGCCATCGACGGCCACGAAGTTGTTGTTGTTGAGAAGGTTGAAGATCTCGAGCCGGAGCTGGAGGTCGAAGCGGTCGGTCAGGCGGATGTTCTTGTAGAACGAGAGGTCGATCTGGAAGAAATCCGGCCCTTCGCAGGCGCCTCGGCTCGACATCTGCGAGGTGCTGCCCAGCTGATAGCCGTCGAGCGTAAAGGCGTCCGGGTTGATGATCTGGTTGCCGCCGGCCCCCGAGCACGAGGCTCCGGTACGGATCGGGCGCTGGTTGTCGTTGAAGCCGGTGCCGGCGTAGCCGACCCCGTTGAGGGCGCCGCCGGTGACGACGGTGATCGGGGTGCCGCTCGTGTAGATGAGGATCGCCCCCACGGTCCAGTCGCCCAGCACGTGCCTGAGGAAACCCTTCTTGTTCTCGAAGGTCGGCAGGTTGTGCACCAGGCTGGCATTGAAGATGACGTCGCGATGCAGCGTCGCCGGGCCCTGATCGAGCCCCAGGTTGTCGAGGTCGGTGATCTGGTGGACCCCGGTGCCCGCGTTCGAAGAGCCGACGTCGGTGTCGGCGTCGAAGTCCGACAGGGTGAGAGAGGTCTGGAATTGCGAGCCCTGCCCGAAGCGGGTGATGAACTGCGCCTGAAGCGAGTCGTACGTCGACTGCCCGTTCGTCTGCCAGTAGAGGATCACGTTGTCGCCGAAGACTCCGTACGGACGCAGCGCTGCCCGACAGCCGGCGTCGGCGCCGCAGCGCACGTAGTCCAGGCGATCCGAGATGCCGTTGCCGCTGACGTCCGCCGCCGGCACCTGGTTGATGTCCACCGGGCGGATGAGATGGCGGCCGCGGTTGCCCACGTAGGCCAGCTCGAGGGTGGAGTCGCGGCCGATGCGCTGCTCCCAGGTGAGGTTGAACTGCAGGTTGTACGGCGTCTCGGCGTTGGGGTCGATGCCGCGCGCGGGGATGCCGCGGTTGAACCCGTCGTTGAAGATCGAGCTGCCGTCGAGGGTGCGGATACCGCTCGTGAACTCGGAGAACGGAGTGTTCTGGGAGAAGTCGAGCTGGATGTTGACCCGCTCGCGCTGATAGAACTGACCGAAGCCCGCACGCAGCAGATGCTTGCCGTTGCCGAAGATGTCCCAGGCCATGCCGAGCCGGGGAGCGAAGTTGTCGTCGTCCTCCTTGACCAGGCCCCTGCCCGGCCCGACGCCGCCTCCGGCGAAGCCCGCGTCGCCGCAGAAATCCGTCCCCGGCACCTGCAGGATGCCGTTGCAGGGGTCGCCGCCCAGATCCGGATCGAAGGCCTCCGGAACGAAGCTGTTGATGTTGTTGCCGGTCGCCCAGGGCCACTTGAAGCGCGACCAGCGGACGCCGAAGTCGAACGTCAGGTCGGGACGCGCCCGCCAGGAATCGGAGATGTAGAACTCGAGGTCTTCCCACTTGAGCTCAGGTGCGGGAACGAGCGAGCGCTCGGCGAAACCGAAGTACATGCCGTCGATCAGGAAGTCGGCGACGCCGTTTCCGGTCGTGTTGAAGCCCCAGGGGTCGATCCCGGCGCCGTTGCCGGGGAACCCGCCCCAGAGCTGCACCGCCTCCTGGTGACCGCCGCCGCAGCAGACCTCTTTCTTGTCGAACTTGCCGTAGAGGACTCCGGCCTTGAGCTCGTGGTCGCCGAAGACCTGCTGGTAGTCGTCCTTGAACACCAGCTGATCGTGCTCGTTCTGCCACGGAGCGATGTTCCACAGGACCGGCAGCCCGCCGCCGCCCCAGAACACCGGGTGGCTCACGCCGTCGCCGCCGGTCTTATCGGCCTCGGGGAAGAAGGTGGGGATCGAGTCGGTGATGCGCCGATAGAGGTCGAGGTTGCCGCCCTGGGAGATGTCGATCTCGTTGCCCGACTTCGAGACGGTGAGGGTGTTGACGGCGGTCGCGCCGATCACGCTGCTGAGCTGGGCCACGAGCGAGTCGCCCGGCTGGTCCCACGTCGAGTCGGCGGCGGGGAACGGGTCGTCGCCCCAGAGGCCGTTGGTCTCGCCGGCGTTGGGCGCCGCGTTGACCCAGCTGTCCTCGGTGTAGCGGAGCAGGAACCGACTGCTATCGGTGATGCTCCAGTCGAGGCGGGTGTTGATCTGCTCCCAGTCGATGGGCGTGTTGACCGGCTCCACCCAGTTGAGGCAGCTGTCCCCCAGCGAGGTGTTGGGCACGGGGAAGAGCTGCAGGTAGAGGAGACCGGCCTCACTCAGGCGGTCGGCCGGAATCACGTTGCCCGGAAACGGCAGCCCGGTCACGGGATCGACCGGAATGTCGGTGCCGAACCCGCAGCCCGGCCGCACCCCGCTGAAGTCTCCCTGCCGCTCCGCCAGGGTGGGAACGCGGCCGGTGCGAACGACGCCGCGCTGCTCGTCGTTCCACTCCTGGGAGATGAAGAAGTGCAGCTTGTCCTTCTTGAACGGACCTCCGAAGGTGTAGCCGTAGTCGTCGCGAGAGAGCGGCTCCTTCTCCGAGTTGGCCTGGCGCAGGAAGTAGTTCGCCTCGTTGAGGCTGTCGTCGCGGCGGAAGTAGTAGACGCTGCCCTTGAAGCGGTTCGTGCCGCTTCGGGTCACGAGATTGATCTGGGCCCCGCCGGCGCCACCGAACTCGGCCCCGTAGCTGTTGCGGTGGATCTTGAACTCCTCGATGGCGTCCACCGAGGGATAGATGAGGATCGTCCGGTTGGAGCCGACGTCGTTGTTGTTGGCCCCGTCCACCGTCCACAGGTTGCCGGTCGCGTTGCCGCCGCTGACCGACATGTCGGTGCCGCTCAGAAGGCCCTTGTTCGTGGTCTTCAGGTTGTCGATGAGGCTGACGCCCGGCATCAGCTGGGTGAGCTGGACGAAGTTCCTGCCGTTGAGCGGCAGATTGCGGACCTGCTCTCCGGTCACCAGACCGGCGACCTCGCCGCCGGAGGTCTCGACCACGATCGAGGAGGAGGTGACGGTCACCTCGTCCTCGACGCCGCCGAGCTCGAGCTGGATGTCGATCCTGCGCTTGTCCGCCACGTTGAGCACCAGGTTCTGGATCAGCACCGGCTTGAAGCCCTGGGCCTCGAAATTGACCACGAAGGTCCCCAGCGGCAGGTTGGCGAACGTGTAGGTGCCGGTGACGGTGGTCGTGGCCTCGCGGGTGAAGCCGGTCTCGGCTTTCACGATCGTGACCTTCACTCCGGCCGCGGGCTTGCCTTCGGGGTCGGTCACGAGGCCGATCAGGTCGGCGTTGATCTTCTGGGCGAGGCCGACCTGTGCGAGCATCAGCGTCGCCGCGACCACGACTAGAATGAGCGGCAGTTTGCGCATAGACTTTCCCCCCGGCGGGATTTCGGGTAAAACGATTTAGTCAGAAACGGCAAGAGTGAAGCACAGGAGTCGTCGCTTGTCAAGACCCACGCCCCAAAGGCCTTCCGGGACGGCCGAAAGGTCAGGAGATTCAGAGAGTTGACTGACGGTCGGCAGGGACGACCGGGGGGATCGGGACCGTCCCGGCCGGGCGGTAGCAAGGCGGTAACGCTGAAGCAGGTCGCCGAGTTCCTCGACCTCTCGCCGGCGACCGTGTCACTGGTCCTGAACCGCTCCCCGGTGGCCGACTCCATCCCCCCGGCGACGCACGAGCGCGTCTTCGCCGCGGCCAGGGAGCTCGGATACCGGCCCAATTTCGTCGCCCGCTCGCTGCGCAGCCGGCGCAGCTTCTCGATCGGGGTGCTGGTGCCGGAGATCAGCGAGGGTTACGCGGCCGGCGTGCTCAGCGGCGTCGAGGACCATCTTCTGGAGGAGGGTTACTTCTATCTCGTCGCCAGCCATCGGTCCGCGAGCGATCTGCTCGAGGAGTACATGCAGCTGCTCAAGGACCGCCTGGTCGAGGGCTTCATCCTGGTCAACACGCCGCTCGCCGAATCTCCCGGTCTGCCGGCCGTGGCCGTGGCCGGACACGAGTCCCTCGCAGGGGTCACCAACGTGGTCATCGATCACGACCGGGCCGCCTACCTGGCGCTCTCGCATCTCGCCGAGCTCGGTCACGAGCGCGTCGCGTACTTCAAGGGCCATGCGCACAGCGCCGACACCCAAGACCGCTGGCGGGGGATCGAGAAGGCGGCCGAATCGCTGGGCCTGGAGCTTCGGCCGGAGCACACCCTGCAGCTCGGAGGAGACGCCGTCGAGGAGACCTTCTCGCCGGAGGAGGGCTACCAGGAGGGGCACGCCTACGGCCGCAAGCTGCTGGAGGGCAACGGTGACTTCACCGCGCTCTTCGCGTTCAACGACGTCTCGGCCATCGGCGCGATGCGGGCGTTTCTCGACGCCGGGCTGCGGGTGCCGGAGGATGTGTCGGTGGTGGGCTTCGACGACATCCAGGGCGCCGCGTTCCAGAACCCGGGGCTCACCACGGTGCGGCAGCCGCTTCGCAAGATGGGCGAGACCGCCGGCAGGATCCTGCTCGAGCGCCTCTCTGGAGACAGCTCCCACCCCGAGGTCGTGACCGTCGAGCCCGAGCTCGTCGTGCGCGGCTCCACGGGACGGCCGCGGCCGGGGGCCCGGGACCGCCGACCCCACCGGGCCGATTCCCGATGAGGGCCGTGCCGGTCCGATCCGACCCCGCCGTCCTCGCCGTCGGCGCCGGCTTCTTCCTGACCGGCGTCGTCTCGGTCCTGCTCGGGCCGATCATTCCGGAGCTGCGCGCCGACTGGGGCGTGACCCGCTCGCAGGTCGCCTCGCTCTTCGTCGCGCAGTTCGTCGCCAGCTCGCTCGGCGCCGTCCTCTCGGGCTTCCACCTGCGGCGCAGCTTGATCGCGGGCTACGGGCTGATCGCGACGGGACTGGCCGGCTTCGCGGCTGGCGGCTGGCCGCTGGCGCGGCCGGCGATGGCGGTCACCGGCTTCGGTCTCGGGCTGGCGATCGCGGCCTCGAACCTGTGGACCGCGCACCGCTATCCGGAGCGCCGCGGGGCGAGCCTGGCGACCCTCAACCTGCTCTGGGGACTCGGGGCGGTGAGCTGCCCGCTGCTCGTCGCCGCGGCGCGCGGGCACCTTCCGGTGGCGGCGACGCTGGGTCTGCTCGCGATCCCGGCGGCGCTCGCCTGCGCCGCGCTCCTGGGGATCCTGGGCTTCGGAGGATCGGTCGCGGCGCGGCGGGCAACCGCGGACGCCGGCGGTGGAGCCGGCGCGAGCATCGGTTTCCTCGCCGTCGTGGCGACGATGCTCTTCGTCTACGTCGGCGTGGAGAACGCCGTCGGCGGTTGGCTCGTCACCCTGTCCGACGAGCTCGGGGGTGAGCGGGCGGTCGTCTCGCTGGTGATCGGCTCCGGCTTCTGGGGCGCCATCCTGGTCGGCCGTGCCGGCACGCCCTGGGTTCTGCGCCACCTGAGTGAGACCGCCCTTTTTCGGACCTGCCTGGCGCTGGCCGCGTTCGGCACGCTGCTGCTCGTGCTGTCCGGATCGAGGGTGGCGATGGCGAGCGGGGCGGTCGCCACCGGCCTCGGCATGGCGCCGCTCTTTCCCCTGACGGTCTCGATCCTCGCCGCCGCGACCGCCGGCACGAGATCGCGCACCGCCGGCTGGGTCCTGGCCTGCGGCGGCCTCGGCGGCGCGGCGCTGCCCTGGCTCACCGGCCAGGTGACGGGAGCGTCGGGCACGCTGCGCCATGGATTCGTCGTGCCGCTGGCCGGCCTGATCGTGCTCACCGCGCTCCACGGCGCCCAGCGGTCCCTGGACGCCGGTTAGTTCCGCATGCGATCGCGCCGACCGATTCTGCTGTTGGTTCTCGCGACCATCTCGTGGTGCGCCGTCCGGTCTTCGTTCGCGGCGGCGGGCCCCCCCGATCCGGCCGCCCGTCTCACCCGGGCCCTGGCGGAGGCGGAGACGAGCCTGCGCCAAAACGAGCCCGAGATCGCCGAGAGTCGATACCGCACCGCCCTCGCCGAGGGCTGGCTGCTGCTGGGCGCGCTGGCGGCCGTGGAGGGCGATCTGGTCGAGGCGGCCCGGGCCTTCGAGCGCGCCGCGGGCTCGGTGACGGACGACCGTCGAGGGTTGATGGCGCTGGCGATGGTCGAGCTCGAAGCGGGGCGGGCGGGCGAAGCGGCCAACCTGCTGCGCCGCCTGGCGGCGCGCAACCCGGCCGACGCGGAGGTCCGCCAGTCCCTGGCTCGGGCCCTGGCGGCGGCCGGCAGCCTCGAGGAGGCGGTCCAGGAGCTGGAAGAGGTGCGCGTGCTGGCGCCCGAGCACCACGAGACCCTGTACACGCTCGCCACGGCCTACCTGCGGCAGGGACGGCCGGAGGCGGCCCAGCCCCTCTTGACCGAGCTCGCGGCAGAGCGACCGCGGCCCGAGACCCACGTTCTGATCGGCAGGACCTGGCGCGACCACGGCCACCACGAGAGGGCGCGGGCCGCTCTGGAGGCCGCTCTCGAGCTGGATCCGGGAGTGCGGCGGGCGCACTACTACCTGGGAACGGTCGAGCTCCTGTCGGAGGGCCGCGGACGGATCGAGGAGGCGATCGGGCACTTTCGCGCGGAGCTCGAGGTCGCGCCGGACGACCCCATGACCAACCTCTACCTCGGCATCGGCCTCGTCGAGAGTCGCCGCCACGAGGAGGCGCTGCCGCCGCTGGAGACGGCGAGCCGGGCGGCGATCTCGCGTCGGGACGCCTTTCAGTTCCTCGGCCGCTCCTATCTCGCGCTCGATCGGCCCGCCGAGGCGGTCACCGCCCTGCGCCGCGCGCTGGAGCTGGCCCGGGCCGAGGCGATGGAGCTGCCGGACGGCGTCTTCGTGGACCTCGGCGAGAGTCAGCTCTCGAGCATCCACTATCAGCTGGCGCTGGCGCTGCGGCGGACCGGAAAGACGGATGATGCGGCGACCCACTTCGCGCGGGCGCGAGAGCACTCGGCCCGGCTCGCGGAGAGCTCGCGCGAGATCCTCAGCCGCTACCTCGGGCAGGAGAAGCCCGGAAGCGCCCCCGGCGTGCTCGGGCCGCCGCTCGAGTTCCCCGCCGTCGCCGGCCTCGAGCCGGCGGGGAGGGAGCGGCTTCGCCGCGCCGTCGCGTCGGCCGTGGCGCGCACCTATCTCAACCTCGGGGTCTTCAAGAGCCGGGAGAGTCGCTTCGCCGGCGCGGCGCGGCTGTTCGCGGCCGGCGCCGAGCTCGACCCCGGCTTTCCACGGCTCCAGTACTCGCTGGGAGTCGCACTGTTCAACGACGGCCAGTTCGAGGAGGCGACGGCGCCGCTGACCCGTGCCCGCGAGGAGAGCCCGGAGGACGCCGACCTCCGGCGGATGCTGGCGCTCGCCCGGCTCAACAACGAGGACTACGAGGGGGCCGCGGAGCTCCTGCGAAGCGACGCCGGGCGGCGCGAGAATCCGTCCCTCGAGTACGCCTACGGCCTGGCGCTGGTGCGCAGCGGTCGCGCCGCCGAGGCGGAGTCGGTGTTCGCCGCGCTGCTGGCCGAGAACTCCGAATGGCCGGAGCTCAACGTGGTGCTGGGCCAGGCCTACGCCCAGCAGGACGAGTACGAGGCGGCCATCGGCTCGCTGCGGCGCGCGCTCGAGCTCGATCCGGGGGTGGCGGAGGCCCACGCCACCCTCGGCGACATCTTTCTCCGGCAGGGCAAGCTGGGCGAGGCCGAGGCGTCGCTGCGGGCCGAGCTCGCCGCGCATCCGGAGGACGAGCGCTCGCGCTACACGCTGGCCATGGTGCTCGACCTCAACCGCCGGCCGGAGGAGGCCAAGCGCCTGCTGCGACAGCACCTCGACGCCCGCCCGCTGTCCGCCGACGGCCGCTACCTCCTGGGCAAGATCCTGCTGGCCGAGGGCGCCGCCGAAGACGCCCTGGAGCAGCTCACCGCCGCCGCCGACCTCGCGCCCGAGGACGCCAACATCCGCTATCAGCTGGGTCAGGCCCTGCAAAAGCTGGGGAGGGCGGACGAGGCCCGCAGGGAGTTCGAGAGCTTCCGCCGGCTGAAGCAGGCGCAACGGGACGGAGGGGCGCCATGAGGCGGGGGCTGGCGATGCGCGGGCTGCCGGCGGGGCTCCTGACGGCGCTTCTGGCCTGCTCGACGATCTGGGCGGCGCCGGCCGGCGCCCGGGCGGCGGACGCGACGCGGCTCGAGAAGGTCGCCGCGATGGTCGAGGCCGGGCGGCTCGATGCGGCCGAGAGCGAGCTGCGCCAGATCCTGGCGCTCGAAGACAACCCGATCGCGCGCGACCTGCTCGGGGTGGTGCTCGGCAGGCAGGGCCGGCACGAGGAGGCGGAGCTCGAGCTCCGCCGGGCGATCGCCTTCGCTCCCGATCTCGCGGCGCCGCGCCAGCACCTCGCGCGCCTCTACCTGATCCAGAAGCGGGAGGCCGAAGCGGCGGCGGAGCTGCGGGCGGCGGCGCGGCTGGGGCCGCTGGAGCGCGAGCTGGGTCTGCGGCTGGCGGCGATCGAGCAGGCGGCCGGCGACGACGCGGCGGCGCAGAGGCAGCTGCGCGCGGTGGCCGAGAGGTACGAGTCGGTGCGCGCGCTGTTGGAGCTGGCCCGCCTCGAGAGCGGCCGCGGCGATCACGAGAGCGCGCTCGGGAGCCTGCGCCGGGCGCTCGGGATCGCGCCCAACTCCGAGGCGGTGCTGCGCGCCCACGCCGAGGTCTCGCTGGCCGCGGCGGCGCCGATCGCGGCGGTCTGGACGCTCGAGCCGCTCGCCCGCATGCACCCGGAGAGGGTCGAGTATCCCTATCTGCTCGGGGTCGCCCGGCTGAAGGTCGGAGACGCGGCGGGGGCCGCGGAGACGCTGGAGCGGGCGCTCGCGCTCGAGCCCCGGCGCGCCCTGACCCTGATCGCGCTGGGCCTCGCCTACAACAACCAGAAGCGGTTCGAGGAGGCCAGGGAGCATCTGGTGCGAAGCCTGCGGCTGGATCCGGAGAACCCCGAGGCGATGGCGGCGCTGGCCCAGGCGGAGGAGGGGCTGGGAGAGCTGGCGGAGGCCGAGCGCCACGCGCGGCGCGCGCTGGCCCGGAATCCCGCCCATTCGCTCGCCCATCTGGTCGTGGGCATGGTGCGCATGAAGCAGGGCGACTACGCCGCGGCCCGCGACGCCCTGCTGCGCTCGGTCGAGGCCAATCCCGGCTCGGTCAAGGCCCGCTACCAGCTGAGCCTGGCCTACGCCCGGCTGGGCGACGGCGAGAGCTCCAAGAATCAACTGGCTCTCTACCGCGAGGCGCTGGCGCGCATGGAGGAGGCGCTCATCGAGCTCAACACCAGGACCGGCACGGGCAGCGGTGGGATGCGGCCGTGAGGGCCCTGGTCTTCCCGGTGGCCCTCGGGGCGCTCCTCGCGCCGCCGGCGGCGCCGTCCGCGGCCGCCCAGGAGACCTTCTTGCGCGACGTCACCGAGGAGGCCGGGATCACGTTCGAGCAGCTCTCGGCGCCGGAGAAGAAGTACATCCTCGAGTCGATGGCGGGCGGCGTCGCCGTTCTCGACTACGACGGCGACGGCCTCCTGGACATCTACTTCGTCAACTCGCTGACCGTGGCGACGGCCACCGAGCCCGAGTCCGCGAAGAGCGCCCTCTACCGCAATCTCGGCGACGGCACCTTCGTCGACGTGGCCGAGGCGGCGGGCGTTTCGACTCCCGGTTGGGGCATGGGGGCGTGCACCGCGGACCTCGACGGCGATCTCCGGCAGGACCTCTACGTGACCGGGGTGGGCGGCAACCGTCTCTACCTCAACAACGGAGACGGCTCGTTCCGTGACGCGACCGGCGAGGCCGGAGTCGGCGCCGGGGGCTGGTCGACCGGCTGCGGCTTCGCCGACTACGACCGGGACGGGGATCTCGACCTCTTCGTCGGTCGCTACGTGCGGGTGAATCTCGAGAACCTGCCGGAGTTCGGCAAGGGCAAGTTCTGCCGCTACCGCGACATCGAGGTCCAGTGCGGCCCGCGCGGCCTGCCGGGGACCTCGGACCTCCTGTATCGCAACCGGGGCGACGGCACGTTCGAGGAGGTGAGCGAGAAGGCCGGGGTCTCGGATCCCACCGAGTACTTCGGCCTCGGGGTGGTCTGGTTCGACGACAACGGCGACGGCTGGCCCGATCTCTTCGTCGCCAACGACTCCGGGCCCAACTTCCTCTACCGGAACCGCCGGGACGGGACCTTCGAGGAGATCGGCTTCCCGATGGGGGTCGCGGTGAGCGAGGACGGGGGCGAGCAGGGCAGCATGGGGATCGCCGTCGGCGACTACAAGAACGAGGGACGGCCGAGCCTCTTCGTCACCAACTTCTCCGAGGAGCCCAACGCCCTCTACCACAACGGCGGCGACTTCTTCACGGACGTCTCCTTCCGGTCGGCCACGGCGCCCAGCAGCCTGCCCTACGTCGGCTGGGGAACGGCGTTCTTCGACTACGACAACGACGGCTGGCAGGACCTGATCGTGGTCAACGGCCACGTCTACCCGCAGCTCGACAACGCCAGGCTGGGCGCCTCGGCGCCGTACCGGCAGCGCAAGCTCTTCTACCGCAACCGTCGCGACGGCACCTTCGAGGAGATCGGCGAGCGCTTCGGGGAGGTTTTCACCGAGCTGCGGGTGAGCCGCGGCCTCGCCCTGGGGGACTTCGATCGCGACGGGCGGCCGGACCTGGTCGTCAACGATCTCGACGGCAGGGCCCAGCTCCTGCGCAACGAGGCCGCCGGCGCGGGCAACTGGCTGGAGGTCGGCCTCGCGGGCTCCGGCCGGCTGACCGACGCCATCGGCGCGGTCATCGCCGTGCGCGCCGCGGGGCTCACCCAGTCCCGCCTCGTCCAGAGCGGCGCCAGCTATCTCTCGCAGAACGAGATGCGGCAGCACTTCGGCCTGGCGGGCGCCGTCGCGGCCGAGCGGATCGAGATTCAGTGGCCGGGCGGAGGCGTCACCGCGCTGCGCGACGTACCGGCCAATCGGCTGCTCGTCGTCCCGGAGGGTGGAGGCGGCACGGGTCGCGACGCGGCCGCGGAATAGGGGCCGACACCCGGCTCGCCTCGTCGCCCTCGTCCGGAGTGCGGAGCGGCTGCCCGGGCCGGGCTCGCCCGGATCAGCTTCCGGGGCCGGCGTCGATCGTCGTCGAGACGAAAGAGGCCTCGCCGGAGCCCCGGTCCTGCACGCCGAGGGCGATCAGATGGGCGCCCTCTCCGATCTCGAGCATCACCGGGAGATCGGCGAAGCCGGTGGCCTCCGAGGGTGCTTTCACGCGGAAGCTCTGGTCGTGCTTCGCGAGCGCGCTGGTCGCCAGGCTCCGCGCCAGGACCTCGAGGGTCACCTCCGCGAGCCTCTGGCCGTCTCGTGGCTCGAAGGCGAGCCGCTCGACCGGAATCATGACGTGGAGCGGAAAGCGCACCGTTCCGTCGCCGGCCGCCTGGACGGCGCCCGCCCCGAGCCTCACCTCCAGCGGATTGCTGGTGATGCCGAGGTTGAGCGCGCCTTCGACCCGCTCGGTGAGCCAGCGGCGCGGGTCCTTCTCGTGGTAGCCCCGGCGGTAGCGGGTGGTGAGCGAGCCGTCGCCCACCTCCACCGCGATCCGATGGCCGCGGCGACCCCCCGTCCCGCTTTCCGGGGGCAGCTCGTAGGCCAGGGAGTAATAGGTGCTCGCCTCGCCCCCGATCTCGATGAGCTCCGCTCCGAACTCGTTGCGGTTGAAGACCGCCCGCCCGCCGGTCTCGCGGGCGATCAGGCTCAGGCCCTCCCGCTCGGCCACCCGTCTC
This sequence comes from Thermoanaerobaculia bacterium, assembly GCA_041634115.1. Lineage (GTDB taxonomy): Bacteria > Acidobacteriota > Thermoanaerobaculia > Multivoradales > JAHEKO01 > JBFJMD01. Next base: position 12,870 of record JBFJMD010000006.1, read on the forward strand.
CTGGCCTCGAAGGCGCCACTCGAACGCTGACTGCCCCCGCCGCGGGGGCCACGCTCCGTCACCGCGCTGGCGGCCTCGGGAGAGCGCAGCCCGGTGGCTTGCAGCGCATGGATCGTCACTCGGTTGGTGTTGGCGTGGCGGGTGAGCTCGAGAAACCGATCGCTCATCTGCTCCGAAAAGGCGTCGCTCAGAAGCTCGGCGCCCGCGGCGGGGCAGAGCCCGCTCGCGTAGGTGGCGAGAGCCGCACCCGGTTGGGTGTCCAGTCCGTCGCTCAGATAGAGCAGCATCTTGACTCCCGGCAGGCCCGCGAGAAAACCGGCGGCGTCGGAGAGATTGCCCAGCGTCATGGCGATCTTCCGGCCCTGCACATGCGCCCACGACTCGAGGGTCGGTCGAACCTGATTGACGAACATGCCGCAGGCGTCCGGTCCCCCTCCGGATCCGATGCCGCCGACCACCGCTCGCGGCGAGCCGCCTCCGCCGACGCCGGGCTCGCCCGTCGGGTTGGCGGCGTCGGGGACCATCGCGATGCCTCCGGCGGCGGAGCCCACGGTGTCCTGAGCCAGGTCCCAGGCGGTGCGGATCGCCTCCAACGCCAGCCGGGTGTCGTTCTCGGTGTCCATCCCGGCAGCGCCGCCCGCGGCGAGCCGCTGCAGCGCCTTCCGCAGCTCCTTCCCCGTCGATCCGAACGGCGCCTCGATCGACAGGCTGCGGTCCTGCCGCAGGATGAGCACCCGCTCGGGGTCGACGGCCTCGCTCTGGAGGAGCTCCTCGAGGCCGCGCACGAGGGGCCCGACGTTGGACGGATGCAGCCGCGAGAAATCGAAGTAGACCACCAGGTGGCTGGGCGGCGCCGGCGTCGCCGCCGGCTCCGGGTCGGCGGACGCGCCCGCCGCCGCCGGCTCGCTGGCCACGACGCCCCCGCGGATCTCGACGAAGTGGGTGATCGGCACCGGCTGGCCGTCGTGGAGGACCCGGAAGTCGCCGGGCCCGAGCCCGGTGACCGGAATCCCGGCCCGGTCCCGCACCCAGACGTCGACGTTGACGAGGGTGACTTCGATCTTCTCGCCGAAGGCGCCGGCCGCGGCTTGCGGTGGGTCCGTCTCCTGGGCCGCCGCGGGCGACCCGGCGAGTGCCGCGAGCCAGAGCACGGCGGCCGCCGCGAGCGAGAAGCGTGCGTTCACCCGACGAGGCTACCTCATTCCGCGGGATTCGCCGCGGCCGCCTTCGAGACCGTTCACCGACGGCGCGACATCCTGTACTCTCTCGGCGCGGTGACGGGCGGGCGGGACGGCGAGAGCCAAACCGCACGATCGACATGAAGCGAGCCTTCCAGAGAATCGGGATCCTGACCGGCGGCGGGGACGTGCCCGGCCTCAACACCGCCATCAAGACCCTGGTCCGGCGCATGGAGGAGGGGGGGCGCGAGGTGCTGGGCCTGCGCCGGGGGTGGCAGGCCCTGCTCCGGCCCGGAGACGACGCCGATCCGGCCGACGACGACCGCGTACACGTCCTCGATCGCGCTTCGACCCGCCGCATCGACCGGTCCGGCGGCACTGTGCTGCACACCTCGCGCCTCAATCCGTCCCTGCTGCTGCCCCATCAGGTGCCGGCCGAGCTGCGGGACCGGGTGGTCGAGAACGAAGCCGGCGGCACCTTCGACGCCACCGCCGTCGTGGTGGAGGCCGTCGCGCGGCTCGGGATCGACGCCCTGGTGCCGATCGGCGGCGACGGCACCCTCGCCTTCGCCCAGCGGCTCCATCGGGAAGGGGTGCCGCTGGTCGCGATCCCCAAGACCATGGACAACGACGTCCACGGCACGGACTACTCGATCGGCTTCTCGACGGCCGTGACGCGGGCGGTCCACTTCATCAACGACCTGCGGACGACGGCGGGCTCGCACGAGCGCTTCATGGTGGTGGAGCTGTTCGGTCGCAACTCGGGGGAGCCCTGCCTGTTGGCGTCCTATCTGGCCGACACCGACCGGGCGCTGATCGCGGAAGTGCCCTACGACACCGAGCGGCTGATCGAGCTCCTGGGAGAGGACAAGCGCAGGAACCCGAGCAACTACGCCGTGCTGACGGTCTCGGAAGGCGCGCATCCGGTCGGCGGTCGGCCGCTCGAGAAGGGTGGAGCGGATGCCGTCGGCCATCGCCGGCTGGGCGGCATCGGAGCGGTGATCAGCGAAGCCCTCGAGCGCGCGACCCGTGAGCGCGCCCTCTACCAGCCGCTGGGCTATCTGATGCGCTCCGGGTCGCCCGACTCGCTGGACCAGCTGGTGGCCTCCAACTTCGCCAACCTGGCCGCCGACCTGCTGCTGGGGGGAAAGAGCGGTTTCATGGCCGCACTCGTGGGCGGCCGCTACGCGCCGGTCTCCATCGAGCGCGTCGTGGAGGGCAGACGCGGCGTCGAAGTCGAGCGCTTCTACGACGCGGAGCGCTACCGGCCGAAGATCGCCGACGTCGCCAGCCTGCCGATGTTCCTCCACTAGAGAGCGACCTGCACATGGGAGCACCGCACGATCCTTGCTGTCTGGTCGCGGACATCGGCGGCACGCACGTGCGCTTCGGTCTCGCGACCTCGGCGGCCGAAGTGGAGTCGATCCACTCCTTTCACTGCGCCGCCTTCGGCTCGATCGGAGACGCGGTGCGTGCGTATCTCGAGCGGGTCGGAGAGAGGGCGCCGCGGCGGGCCGCCTTCGCCGTCGCCGGAGCGGTGGAAGGCGACCGAATCCAGATCACCAACCACGTCTGGAGCTTCTCGATCGAGGCCGTGAGCCGCGAGCTCGGGCTGGAGCGCCTCGAAGTGCTGAACGACTTCGCCGCCCTGGCGATGGCCGTCCCCGCTCTTAAGGGCGAAGACCTGCTGGAGGTCAAGCCGGGCACGCGGGGCGAGCGGGCGCCGATCGCGGCGCTCGGCCCGGGGACCGGGTTCGGGGTGGCGGCGCTGATCCCGGCCGGGGACTCCTGGACGCCGCTGACGACCGAGGGCGGCCACCAGGACCTGGCGGCCCACACCGAGCGCGAGTGGCAGATCGTGCGCCACCTGTGCGACCGCTTCGAGCACGTCTCGGTGGAGCGCGTCCTCTCGGGACCCGGCCTGGTGAACCTCTACGAGGCGATCTCGATCCTCGCCGGTCGCGAGCCGCAGAGCCTGAGCGCCCCCGCCGTCGAAGCCGGGGCGCGGGACCGGTCTTCGCCGGAGTGCGTCGAAGCCCTGGCCCTCTTCTCCGGGTGGCTGGGCGCGGTGGCCGGCAATCTCGCGCTCACCCTGGGTGCGCGCGGTGGCGTCTACCTGGGCGGAGGCATGCTGCGGAAGATGTACGACGTCTTCGACGCCGACCGCTTTCGCGAGCGCTTCCTGGCCAAGGGCAGGTTTCGCGACTACCTGCGGCCGATCCCGGTCTACGCGATCGTCCGGCCGAAGGCGGCGCTGCTCGGCGCCGCGCGGGCCGTTCTCCCGTAGAGAGCGTCGCCGCCGCGGCCGGTGGCGGGCGGCCGCCCGGGCGGGGAGAAAGGCCCGCGGCCCGGCTCAGGGCCGGGAGGTGAGCCGGAAGCGCGAGCGCCCGACGTCGATGCGGTCGCCGAGCTCGAGCTCGGCCGCCCGCACCTTGCGCCCGTTGACCCGCGCCCGCGCCCGCCCGAAGCAGGTGAGCCGAAAGGCCTCGCCGTCCTCGAACGCGACCCGCGCGTGCACCGGCCGCACCCAGAAGCCGCGGGCAGGGGCGTCGACGCCGGCGCCGCGGCCGATGATCCGGTCGCGGTCGAGCCGCAGCGACAGCCCTTCGCCCACCAGGTAGCCCGGCGCCGGCGCGTTCGCGGGCGGCATGAAGATGGTCTCCTGGATCCGGGGCAGGGCCGCGAGCTGCTCGATCGAGATCTCGAACTTGCCGATCCGGATCCGGTCCGCGGGGCCCAGCTTCGCCCGCGAGATCTTCTCGCCGTTGACCTCGGTGCCGTTGGCGCTGCCGAGGTCCTCCAGCACGAAGCCGCCGCGCTGCCAGGAGAGGCGGGCGTGCTTGCGGCTCACGGCGAGGTTGTCGATGAAGAGATCGGCGGTCGGGTCGCGGCCGACGATCATGTGCGGCGCGACGAAGGGGCGCCGCCGCAGCTCGCGGCCGTCGGGCAGGGTCACCGTCACGTCGGCGGGCGGCGGCGGCGCCGCGGCGGCCGACAGCTCGTCCAGCGTGGCGCCGGCGTCGGGATCGGGGTCGATCTTGAGATCGGTGAACACCTCGACCCGGAAGATCGGCGCCCCGGGGCTGAAGGCGAATCCGAGCACCCGGGACTCGAGGTCGCCGGAGCCGGGATCGTCCGCCGGATCGCCGAAGTAGAGCCGCGCCGGGCGACCGTGGTGGAGGAAAAAGAGGGTGCGGGCGCCGCCCCGCTCGAAGGCGATCGCCGCGTCCTGGCGGGCCTGCTCCAGCAGGCGCAGGACGTGGGCCGGATCGACGAGGTCGGTGGTGCTCTGGAGCACCGGGCGGCGGCAGAAGTGGACGGCGGCCATCAGCACGGCGGCCGGCTCGCTGGCGAGCAGCCGGCAGCTGGCCTCGCGGAGCTGGCCGGCGCGGGCGGCGAACTCGACGAGGGGAACGGGTGAGAAGACGTCGCGCTCCTGGAGGCCGGCGAGGAGCGTGCGGCCGCGGTGGATCAGGCAGGTGAGGCGAACCTCGGCGGTCTCGATCTCGAAGCGGCCCTCCGAGCAGCGCCCGGAGGCCACCAGCCGGTCGACGTCGGCGTAGATCCGGCTCGAGAAGGGGAGCGCGGGGATCAGCACGGCGCCGGGCGGAAAGCGGACCGGACCCCGCTCGTCCGTTGCGATGGCTGCGCCGCTCTCGGTCATCACGCGAACGGCCAGAAAGCTACCACGAGCGGAGCGCCGCCGCCGGCGGGCCGCTCAGAAGCCGCGCTCGGCCAGCCTCTTGAGGTCGAACGGCTCCAGGTTCATGTCGGTGGAGAACCAGCCGGCGGGCCGCTCGAGGAACCAGACGTGGATCATCTCCGGGCTGCGCCGGGAAGGCTCGCCCTCGGCGCATGCGCCGCTTTCGTCGGCCATGCCGACCACCAGCAGGCGCCGCCAGAGGCAGAGCGGCCGTGCCCACATGTGGTAGTGCCAGACGGTGAACGGGCCGCCGACTTGCGGTCCCCGCGCGTCGGGCGAGGAGACGAGGAACATGTACGCCGCCAGGCGCTTGCCGTGCGGGGTGTCGAAGTAGAGCAGGAACTCCGGCCGGTCGGGATCGAGGACGCGGTCGTCGACGATGAACTCGCGCTTCACGTAGTGCGCCTGGTCCCCGAACATGAGCTCGTAGCCGTCCGCGAGCGCGCGATCGAAGTCCAGCCAGCCGTTGCGCCGCGCGGCTTCGAGCGAGTCCTTGCGCAGCCGCTCGGCGGCCGCTGCCTGCTCGGACGTGGGGACGAGGTCGGGATACCGGGTGACCTCGTAGATCACCATCTCGGGCGAGTCCTGCGGGACGATGCCGGCATCGGACTCGCGGATCCAGATCGGCAGGATGGCGTTGTACTCGCTGACGTACCAGTCGCCGGGCGGCTCCCCTTCGAGGCTCTCGCCGTCCCAGGCCGCGGCGCCGGTCGGGGGGGTCCAGACCGCGAAGACGGCGAGCGCGAAGAGAGCGGCCGCAAGGGGGCGGGGGAGGCGGCGCGGCCTCATCGCGGGCGGGTGGTCGGCCGCTCAGACGGTGGCGCGGCGGATCTTGCGCTTCAGGCGGTGGATCTTGCGGCGGACGACCTTGAGCTGCTTCTTGTCGCCGGCGTCGAGGGCGGCCTGGCGCTCGACCTTCAGGCGCTTGATCGCGGCCTTGACCTTGGACTTGTCGATGCCGACGACCTCGTGGTGGACGTGGGCCTCGATGCCCAGGGC